>CAYNTG010000011.1:13513-45063 GCA_964400105.1 uncultured bacterium | reverse complement strand
CCGGGTTTGGTTATGCGTTTGGCGCGGTTGTAAGGTCGTTCGCGAACAGCCCCTATTTCAGCAGGATCACCGGCTCGGTCGTCGAAACATCGTCGCAAACGACACGGATGAAGTAAATGCCCGACGGCAGGTCTTGTGGTTCCCAGAGCAACGTGTTTTTACCGCGCTCGATCCGGTCGGAAAGCTCATCGACACGCCGACCGGAGATATCGAAAACATAAAGTGATGTCTCGTCCGAGGGCGCATCGATCTCTATTCGCATCGCGGCGTTGAACGGATTCGGTGAGGTTTTTATCGAAAGTGCTTCTGGGAGTTTGCCCGAAGACGCGCCGATTCCGTGGGATTCACTCTCGAAAAGATAGATATTGTTGATAAACCATCCAGCCTCGACATTACGCGAACTCGATCCGAAATCGAATGACACGGTAACGCTGTGTCCGACCCAGGGCGAAAGATCGATAGCCTCGAACTGCCAGAAATTGCCGTTGTCGTTTCCGCCATAGACATTTTCCCAATCGACGAAATGGTTATATTGCGAGGCGTTTCCGTCGTAACCAAACTGAGGATGAACGAGAAACGTGTCGGCGCTGCCATCGACGGCGATCTTGATATTCCCGCCATCGTGGAATGAAAAACCGGTCGCGGATTGGAACCTATACCAATGATAGAAGCAGAGAAACGCGCCGTCGAGTCCGGCGAGACTCATCGGCGGAAGCACAAGGCGGGACCTCGAGCTGTCGCTGTAATTGCCATCGAGATTCGTGGCCCAGCAGTTCGTTCCGATCGGCACCGACGAAGGCCCGGTCGATGGCGCGCCATATTCCCAATCGTCCATCGGGCCGTAGCCGTAGTGGGTTATCCCGCTTTCGGATGAACCGACATCGAGTGTATATAATCCGCTCGAAACAAACGGCCCGGCTATCTCCCCGCTATCGGGAAAACGAACCGTGACGCCTCCAAAGATAAATTCATAGTGATAGGAATAGTCGCCCGGAGCAAGCGTTGTGTTGTAATCGAAAAGGGCACCGGTCGCCAACGAACCGTCCGCAAGTGTGAGATTGTGCACGGTCCCATCGATAACGACCCGCGCCGCAGAAGGCACGACGCCATCCTGTGCACGGCATGTTACGACAAACCGGAAATCCGTCGAACCGTTTCCGGCGAAGGGTTCGACACCACCGGCTCCAACATTCGCCACAGACGGACTCGAAAACGATATATCGTCGATATACCAACCCTCGCCGCCGCAATATACATCCGCCGACAACGTGAATTTCAACATCACCGGCGTCCCCGGAGCCAATACGGATGAAAGATCGAACCGCGCCAATTGCCACATGCCCGAAGGCCCACTGAACTCGCCGATTTCGCTCCAGCTTCCGCCGCCGTCGGTCGAATAAGAGACATAACAAGGATCGTATTCATATTCCGTATTAAAATAGTGCGAGAAAGTCAACACGGCATCCACCGGTGTGGAAACAACAGGCGAAATAAGCTCGGCATCCAGCGAATCGGTATATAAAAAATAGTCCTCGACACCCGAATACCAGCTATGGCCGGGACTTGCGAATCGGTGATCCGAGATATGCCATACGCCGCCGGAGACCCAACCACCAATCCCACTCTCGCAATCGTCATAAAGGCCGGCCGTTCCGACGGTTAGGATAATCGTATCCACGCACGAAGGCCCGCGAAAATCCTGAGCGGTAATATATGCCTCGATCATATACGGCGTCGGGCACGAAGCATCGGCGGAAAGCTCGAATGACGGAGAATTTGTCCTCGTCCCGCCGGGCAGGATCGAATCGATCCCGCTCGATGCCACACCGACGACGACATGCGGGTTCGTCTCGACAGACAAAGATACGGTAATAAATCGAGCCGTCTCACCGCCGTCGTTGAATATATCCACCGAAAGCCGCGCCGTTTCCCCCGGCTCGAAAAAGCCATCGCCGTCGCCGCCGATAGAATCCGACAACTCATGAGATGCAAGACACATATCCGGTGCGTTGACAATGACCCCCACCGGAATGTCCCAACTCGAATCGACGGCATCCTCCGCAAAAATCATGAAATCCATAACCTCGCCGTCGGAGATAGCGCTGCTCAGGTCGAAAGCGAAGGGTGGAACATTCGCCCCTCTTCCACCCTCGACGATCGTGCCGAAATTCCCGGTCGAATCGACGATGCCAACCGCAATTTCGTCGCTCCGAAGCAATCCAACCACCGAAGCAGCATCCTCGCCGCCGATATTTCGAAGCCAAACCGTAAGCCCGATACTCTCGCCGATATCCGCCGCACCGTCGCCGTCGCCCGCGGAATCGTCGATAGAGATCGAGTCCATCATCAACCACGGCCCGCCGCTTCCGATTATTGCGAAACCGACATGCGGAACCATGTCGTAAACCGACACGGTGATAAATATCGTATCGTCCATTCCGGCACCGACAACGCTAAGATCGATATTTCCAAATGCGTCGGTGTATCCAACCGAGTGCACCGTCGATCCATTCGTCGCGCAAACCATTGCGCTATCGACAACAGCGCCGCCAGAGGTTACATTCACGGAAACCACGCCGCCGACGGATAGGGTCGGCGGATAAACCGCTACTAACTCTGAAGGATCGCCGAACCAAATCGCGAGCGACGGATCGCCGAGAAGATTATATTCGTCGTAATAGTATTCGGAGTTGCTCGGATAGGCGATATAAACCCCCAGCAATCCGCGATTCAGCATCCCTCCGGCGAATCGATAGTCGGCCTCGAAAACGTCGTCGAACATCACCCGCTCCATAATATCGTCCTCGTCCCAATAGGAATTGTTGGAAGCCCCGATAAAGCCTATCGCGCCGGCATCCTCCTGGCGCATCCATGTCTCGCCGAAGCACTCGGCGAGGTGGAACGTCCCTGTGATGCACGCGTTCGAGATCACGAACGGATACTCAAATTCATTGCCGAGGTCGCGGACATCGTCCGCAGACCAGCTCGGTGCACTCCAGCTATAATAACCTCCGTGACCGGTATAGCTGAGTATCGTTCGCCCGTCCTCGGCGGCAGTTCTCGAATTGTCGCCGGACGACGGATCGCTGTGCGCCCAAATGCTGTCGCAGTCAAGTCCCGCAGGAGCAAAATGCTCACCGATAACGTAGCGCTGTGTCGATTCGGCAAGCTCCCACCAGCTTCCGTCGTCGGATCCCAAAAAGGTCGCCTTGTTTGCGAAATCCATGTGCGCCGTCGGAAAATCGAACTTCTCATATGCGATGTTCCGGCGGATAAAGTCGGCAAGCTGTGAGGGGTTTTCCGGGGAAATCCTTCCGACGAAAAGCTCCGGTATATAGCCCGTGGCATCCATATCGCCATAAGGCGTATCCGTCTCCGACTCGGATTCGTTACCCTCGAATGACGGAACCTCGTCAAAGTCGCCCACCAAAAGGACGAAAACCGGAGCCACGGCGGCGCTATCGTAATCCGCGATAATCCAGTCGCGAATAGAATTCGCCGTTCCGCCAAGCTCGCTAACTGTCCGAATCTTAACGGAATATCCCTTTAAAAATTTCCAATCGGCCAGAATCATCGCCGTGTCGATATAGGCGTCCGCAGCGACTATCAGATAACCGAGTTGGGTAGTAGGCGGAAGCCATTTCGGCGCAACCGAAAAGGCATCGGGGTTCGCGAGCGATGGTTCGACCACCGCATCGTAGTATCGATTGCCGTAACGGCTTTTCACCTCTTGCGTAATGGCCAAATCGCCACCCCGGAACACGACCTCGAATTCGAGTTCATCGACTATCGAAAGGGTGTTTCGCACCGGATTGTAATCGATCGGCACCACCTCGATAAGCGCCAATCGGTAGGATCGCGCCGTCGTTATGTCGATTATTTCGACGCGGGATGCAAATCGATACGCATCGCTCGAATAGACCGTCTCGTCCATCTCGAACGGCGGTTCGTATCCGGGAAGTTTGACCCATGGCCCCATCCGTGGTGCGATTCGACCGGCCACATCGAAATCGGACAGGTTTTGCTCTTTCAAAACCAGTTTATTAATAATTATTTCCGGCTCCGCCCCAAATGGAATCTGCACCAAAGCCCGATAGACCGGCATCTCCGGTGCGCCGACTCTCCTCGACGGATATGATCCGGGCAATTCAATCCGCAAAAAGCCATCTCGCCCGGTCTCCACAACCTTGAAGGCCGATTCGATCCCACTCAACTCGAACGAGATACCGCCCGAAGAGGATGAAGCTACCTTCAAACCGATAGTGTTATCCACTCTCGTATCGAATGCAAATGCGATAGATAAAAAAAGACACAAAAACACAGCGGTGGTTATTATTCTCACGGTCTATTCTCCTTGTCGAGATTGCTAAATTCAATACAATAAGAAAAGTATATCCACTAATAACGAAAATTCAATTCAATAATAGAGATTGTGATTTTTAACAGAAAACGAGAAATTAACCCGTCATTGCGATGTCCTTAGACCCGTAGTGGAACAAAGAGACGTGGCAATCTCCATTATATTTTAAAACAGGTGGGGTTACCATGTCCCTTTAACCGACAACTTCGTCGAGAATTCCATTTGCAAATTTCGCCGGATTATCCTATATTTTCCAAAATTCAATGGTGGTTTTTGTCGAGGAGCAAATTATGAATCGAGAACGAGGTATAAAAGAAGCGCGTTGGCCTTTAGCGGTAGGTATCATCTTCTTGCTCCTCATTGTTTTGGTAGAACTGTTCACCATTTTGACATACAACTCGGGGCATCTGGTTTTTACGCTCGACGACCCCTATATCCATCTGGCGCTCGCAGAAAATATCATGGAAGGGCATTACGGTATCAACACCGAGGAATTCTCCGCAGCTTCATCGAGCATTCTCTGGCCGTTCCTGTTGGCGCCGTTTGCTGGCTCGCCGTTCGGTGTTTATTTCATATTTTTGCTTAACTGCCTTGCGGCTATCGGCTCGCTATATTTTTTCTGGAAAATTCTGTGTTACCTGTTTCCGAAAACGGACATGGAACCGGTCGAGAGAAACTGGCTAATCGGAATACTCCTGGTTCTGTTTATACCGGCTATAAATCTCGTAGGGTTGATTTTAACAGGTATGGAGCATTCGATTCAGGTCTTTCTCGTCGTTCTAACGATGTGGGGATTGCTTTTTGAAATGCGCGAAAACCGGGTGCCAATGTGGCTTCTATTGGTGATTATCGTTTCGCCCTTGATTCGCTATGAGAACCTGGCCGTTTCATTTCCGGCTCTTATCTATTTATTTATTCGTGGGCACAGGGCAAAGTCCTTGATTGCTGCCGGGATAATTGTCGCAATAATGGGGGCGTTCTCTCTTTTTCTTGTCAACCTGGGACTCGAACCGTTGCCAAATTCTGTTTTAGCAAAATCCTCGGTCATGTCGTCTCACGGTCGTATCGGCTCGATTTTAGCAAATTTCCAAACTAACCGGCAGAATCCAAGGGGCGCTTTGTTGATAATAGCCGCCGCTTTTTTTATTTCTCAGGCCCTGAAAAGAAAAATAATTTCAAGAGATAAGCTGTTCGCACTCGTAATAGCGGCGGGAATTATCGCCCATATTTTTGTTGGGAGGAATGGCTGGTATAACAGGTATGAAATATATATATGGACAGTATCCGTGATCGGAGCGCTGTTCTTCCTTAGAAAGCATATTGCCGATGTCTGCTTGAAAAACGGAATACCGAGATTCGCTATCGCCTCTTTTATCTGGGTTTTAGCGATTTCTTCTCCGTATTTCATGGGCATCGTAACGGCTCCCGCGGCTTCGGCGAATATTTACGAACAGCAATACCAGATGCACCGTTTCGCCACGGATTACTACGAGGGCAGGGTTGCGGTGAACGATATCGGGTATGTGTCTTATCGCAATGACAATTATGTTCTCGATTTGTGGGGACTCGCATCGGTCGATGCTCTCGATAATTTGCAAAGTGGCGGTTATAGTTCCGAGAGCCTTGGGGAAATAGTTAAGAAATATGACATCAATATGATAATGATATACGAAGAAAGTTTCCAACAAATACCGGATAATTGGGTAAAAATCGGCGACCTGCATTTAGGAAAAAAGAGTATAACAGCGATGAGTATCGTCGCTTTTTTTGCAGTGGATAATAACACATATATCGAAACGATCGAAGTGGTGCGTGAATTTGCGAAAACATTGCCAAGAGGTGTTGTATTCGAGTTTGCCGAGATCGTGACATAAGCATTGCCAACAGATCAGGGTGATAAAAAACGGGCGACCGATGGTCGCCCGTTTTACTATAAACAGTTGTTTCTGTTCAGCGGCTGGACGTTACCCGTGGGATTTCAATTCGTTCAACAATACACAACATAAGACCGGAACTTTTTATTATTCTGCGTTTATAGTCGTAGTTTCCATCTGCGTTGACGGTGCCTCGAACGATCTCCCAACATTCGTCTCGATTAAGTCCCCGGGTTTCGGCGGTAAGAAACGTCCGGAATCCCTGAAGCTCTTATTCACAAAGGTAACTCCAGGCCTTCCGCGAAACCCCGGACGCGCCACCGGGCCGGGTCCATACGGGAAGGTTACGACCGCCACCGTATTCCATTCGCCGGTATCGCCGAGAACGCCACCGGACGAAAAGCGGTCCTCGTTGTCGGTTCCCTCGTAAATTATTATCGATACGGTGTAACTGGACGCTATCGCGTTTTCGCTGTCGTGGTCGCTATAATAATGGACCTCGATAGTGTAATTCCCGTCCGGGCCGGTGAAGAGAGTGAACGTTTCCGGGCCGTATCCATTGACATCGTCGTGGTCGAGATAGCCGCCTATCGCCGATCTTTTGTGGCTATAACCGACTCTCTCGCCGTTAGGGTCCGTGACCCAAAGATCGACATCGGTTCCGCCGGTGTTCCACGTCAATCGAACCTTGAGCATCTGATCGGGTATTTGGGCTATTACCTCGGTTTCATCCTCGGCGCGTTCGCCCTGTTCATTCGTTGCCCAGACCTTTATAATATTGACTCCGTTATCCCCGGATTCGAGCGATACGGGCGTCGAGAACACGCCGTCGTAGACCTCGATAGTCCTGCTCGAACCGTTGATGGATAACATAGCCGTAGTAACCTCATGATCCGAAACTACGCCTGTAACCGTAACATCCCTCTCCATCGTGGGACTTTCGATAGGATCGATGACAACCGCAAAATCCGGATATACGACTAGTTCGGCTTCGATGCGTGTCGTTTTGTCCGGGTCCCAATAAACATCGAAATCAATCGGTATAGTGATCGGTTCGCCGCCCTCCGGGAATGGGATACTCCCGCTGACTTGAACGAGGAATGAGCTATTCGGCGCCGCTTCGCTTTCGCCGGGAATCGTGCCAAATTCGACCATCTGGTTGGTGAAACTTAACCACGGCGATACCGAATTGGCCACCGCGCGGACATTCTGCGCCGCCATCGTCCCTAAATTCTTCAGGTTGAAATACAGCGCGACCGTTTCACCCGAGTTGATATACCCGTTGGCGTTGCCCGGGGAATCGTCGTGATAGAAACTTCCATCGACCATCTCGATCTCGGCTTCCGCAATGGAGAAACCCGCAGACTGAACGACCTCGAATCCGGCATAATCTACGACTTTCAATTGAGCTGTGATTTCGGTGCCCTCCGGTGGATCGTCGGGTGAATATGTGAATGTCCCTACTTTTTCGGTGGTCATTGTTATGTCCGGCGATACTACCGAACCGTTGACCGTTAATACCACAGCGTCGAGGTCCGGCCCGCTTTCGTTATCTCCGAAGCTACCCGAAAAAAGGACAGTCTCCGTGGGGCTGGTGCCGTAGTCGGGATTGAGGGAAAAAGCATTAATGTAGGGAGGAATACCGCACGCGAAGTCACAGGTTGCCACCTCGGGAGGCTCGCCCTCGAGCAGAACCGCCGAGAGCGAAACGTTATGTTCGCCTTTGTTATCTTTCGTTTCGGCCAGATCGTCCGGGGGATTATATGTGATATCGCCGCTGCTCGCGTCGTAATCGTATGAATTGATGACCGTGCCGTCGATAGAGAACGCTATATCGCCTCTCGGCACGCCCATCTCCCCGTCGAATGCCTTACCCGATATCGTTGGTTTAAGGTTGTTCTCGATTCGCTCGCCGCTTGTCGGCGCGGTAATCGAGACTTCCAAATCCAGCGGCGTAAGCACAAAATCCTTGGTGAACTGAGGATTGTCGCCTTCCGGCATCTCGACCTCAAAACCCCCTTCGCTATCCTCATAACCCTTCGCTACGATCAAGTAGTCATATTTGCCGACCTTCACGCCATCTATCGAATACGAACCGGCGGCGATATCGGCTTTATAGACATCGTCTCCGTTCGTAAGAGAAATCTTACCCTCTTTGACCGGAACGCCGTTTTCCTTGTTCGTGACCGAACCGGAAAGCACGAGCTTCGTTCCGAAGTTGAAGTTCTTACTCAAGTATGATGTGGAACTGGTAACCCTTATAAGCTCGGTCTTGGTAACATCCTCGTCGTTAATCCGGACGGTAGCCTCGAGCGGAACCTTGCCGTTATTGTCTTTATCTTTGTCCAACAATTCACGTTTTAATAGAGAAAAGAGCGTTACTTTGAGTGTATAGCTACCTTTCTCATCAGTCGTGGTTTTGATGTCGTCGATTTCGATCTCGGCATTCGCCGCAGCCTCATTGTCGATATAGACGCAACCCTTGAAAATGATATCGCGGTTCACTATCGTCTGGAATTTTTTAAATTGGGCTATAACGCCATTGACGGCCTTCCTTTTTGCCTGCATATTCCTGCCGTAAAAATACCCCTTCAGAACCGTATGAAGCTCTGCTTTGTAAAAGGAGGCCATAATATTATTCTGGACTGCGATATTCGGGACGGTAGCTCCGCCGCCGACACCCGCGTAAACACCGGAACCGGCGTTCAATACCGCCTCGTCCCATTTTGAATTCATGGTATTCAGGACCGCTTGATGGATGTCCTCCTCGGTTTTGATACCGACACCTTTGTAATTATCGAACACCCTATCCCAATCCGCGTTTTTCATCTTATACATCTCTGTTCGTAATTTGTTATACCAGAACTCGTTGTATTGGCCGTGAATTCCCGAAGCAAATGTACTCAATGTGTAATCGATTAGGATTATCCCGACGCCGGCGACCTTCAATGCGGCCGATCCCCATTTGTTGATCGACCAGAAAGTGGTATTTTTTACCAAATTGAAAAACGCACCAGTGTTGTTTCCATTGGCGATATCGAAACCGAGCTGAATGACAATACATGCAGCCCCAACACCATCGAATAAATTACCCATTCCAGGGGAAAAGCCAACTCCCGATAATTGGCTTATGATAATCTCAGCTTCGCCCAAACCGGTAAGCGAGTTGGCCATATCGGTAAATACAACCTGCCCCAATTTGCGGCTTTCAGCCTTGCCATTGTAGTTTAGCTGATCGCTGTAGTTTTGCAACGCGTCGGCATAAGCGGTCTGAGCGTCCGAATTGGTCAGCGATTTCTCGATTTCGCTTTGCGTCGGGACTTCGGTCAACTTTTCTCTTCCCGGTTCCACTGCCATTAGGCTACCGAACAGCAAAGATAACACTATAAATAGATAGATTGCCTTTCTCATTTCCCCACCTCCATTTTATGGGTTATAAAATCGAGCCTGTCGTAGTATTCCGTATTTGCGGGTTCATTCGACACCGCTTTTTCGTAGGCGACTTTAGCGTTCGCCATATCTTTTTTCTTGTAAAGGTATATATCGCCTCGCAGCGCGTATGCGTCGCCGTTCTTACTATTTTGTTTCAAGGCTTTTTCTATAAGCCCCAGCGCGTCGTCGTAATTCCCCTGCTTGTAACGGATCGTGGCCATCGATGTATAGACCTCCGAAAATTTTGACTTCCAAGATTTATCGTTCAATACCTTCTCGAAAAGGCCGTAACTTCTGACCATTTCGGCAGACTGAGCGAGAAGAAGGCTCGCGACGAAAAACTGCGCGGTGGTCGATTTAGGTTTTTCGGAAAGTGCGCCGTCCGCCTCGATGAGAAAGGCCGGATAATCCGTGATATAGAGTTCTTCAGGATAGATTTTCGACCCGGTAATATCTATGACTTTTTTCCAATCCTTCAAAGCCTCGGCAATATTGCCGCTCGCGATATTGGCGCGGCTTAACCATATATAATAAGCCTCTGCCGGGAGCGACCCGCTGTCGCGGTAGTTTCCGAGTTTTTCTTTGAACCCTGCGGCGGGAAGGCTCTCGTAAGATTCGCTTAGCTCCAACGCGAGCGAAATCTGGCTCTGCCCACCAAAAACCGATGAAGTGACCTGCCCGCTGAACTTCTCGATGAGCTGAATATAATACTCGGACTTCGTAATCTCGAATGCCTTTGCCCAGGCCTCGACGGCCATATCCGTATTGTCGAGCTCGATCTGAGCGCGGCCTAACCATTCGAAAGCCTGATGGAAATCCGGGTCGAGATTCGTCGCGTTCTCGTAGTTATTCGCGGCATTGACGAAATCCCCGAGGGCGAAATACGCGTTGCCCATCCCAAAATACCCGTGCGCAAACGAATCGTCGAAATAGACCAGTCTTCCGTATGCCTCGAGCGATTCCTCGAATTTGCCGGATTCATAAAGCTCGTTCGCTTCGCCATAAAGCCTGAGAGTGATCTCCGAAGGCGAACCGATGATGGACGCGCAAAGAGCGGCGACCGTTAAAATGCAGATGAATGATATTCTCATAGTCATATTACCCCCCAATTAAAAGGTCAGCCTGAGGCCGAGGTTAAGCAGTTTTTCCGTTTCCCACGAGGTTTCCGAACCCAGTGATATATACGCGGTGAGTAGCTCGAACATTGTATAATCGGCACGGAAATAGATATTGAACGGAGTATAGTCCGTGGAAATCGTCATCGAGGTCACAAGACCAAGTTTGAGTTTTTCAAATATCACAACCCGGTTGTCGAGCCCGATACGATTGTAATTCGTCGTTGTGTCCAGCGCCGCCGCGACATAGTCCCTCATTATAAGCTCGTAAATGCACGAGGTCTCAAATTCGTCCAGGAGGGCGACGGTAGCCGGTAATCCCCACGAATACGTTCCAAGTAAGTTGATATTGTTCGTAGAGTAGTCCTGCATCGAGGTGAGTTGGTCGCGCACCTGAATTTTTACATTATCCGAAAGAGCGAACCTGACCGCGCCATATAGACTCACCGTCGATGGCTCGGCCTCCGGGTCTCGCGCGTTGACATTGAGAAGAAGGGAGAAATCGTCGGGGCTGCTGAGAACGATCGACCCGTTGAAGGCGGAGAGCTTCTTCTTCCATCCGAACGTCAGATAATGTTCGTAGCCGAGGCTGACCGTGCTCTGGTTAATTAAATTACCATCGTATTGCTTTGTATTATTGACGAGCAATCCGAATCCCTGATTGTCCGCCCCGTTCGGTATGTCCGCACATTGCGCACCGAATTCGCGGCCAACGGCCTGATAATGGGTTATCAACTGCGTGTAACCGAGCGATTTGCCGGATGAACCGAGCGCATTACGGGATTCGACACGATAGGCGATATCCGAATCCTCCGTGTAAGTATCGTTCGCGTAAAGGAATTCGCCTCTGAGTTCCCATTTCTCGTTGACCTTAAACCTCGGTTCGATCCCGGCCACGGCGTTGATCGAATTCTCGCGGGTTGTATCTCCTGCGGAATCTATCACGACCGCGTATAGAGAATCCACTTCGGTTACGCTGTAGAATTTCATAGCGTTATGAAAACGCAACTCGAATTTCTTGGAAAGCTCGGCCTTCACCGTAGTATAAGCGACATTGATATTCGGGGCGACCGAATCGCTCGCGTTGTAATAGCGGACTGAATAATCGATAATCCCATAGTCGCCGGAGGCTTCCAACCCCCAGTGCTCCCGGCTCAGTTTGTAATCGGCGAAAACCCTGAGCGGGTCCTGAGAGAGGCCGAAAGTCTTCTTGTAAAAAACGCCGAGCGAAAGCGGGTCGGCGAGCTTGTAAGACAGATACGCCGACCTAACCGGCGATTCGAGGTCGCTTTCTGGAAGGTTATGCGAGTGGAATATCGGCCCGAAAACGGTCTCCGATTTAAGCTTGTCGCGCCAGTCGAACATCGTGGTGACATTCGCCTCGGAACGTGACCACGGATACTCGTGCTGCTCGCTCGAACCCATAGCATTCACAGAACCGAACATCCGAAAACGAAAGCCCGAACCGAACCGATAGTCCATCCTCTTCGTTCGAGGCTGACCGGCAATATCGACCTCGGCTCGCGGAACCACGACATCGCCATACTCCACAACGGGCGGAAGCTGGCGCTTTTCGACCGAGAGAATGTTGAAGAAAACCGCATCGTATTCGAACGCGCCGTCCACGCTGGAAAGCGCTAAACGGTATGTTCCGTCGTCGAGGTATCTGCCCGGGGATATTTCGAAGCCCCAGCTCCACGAGTATGTTCCCTCTTTCGCGTGGGCGGCTGGTTGTTCGTAGAGCACGTTCCCGAACTGGTCGAAGACCCTCAAAGACAGATCGATTTGCTCGCCGACCTGATAGGTCAGCTCCAAAGCCTGTCCCTCCGATGGGTAGAACGTGTTGGAATTCACCCCGATAACGCCAACGAATGCGCCAAGCGCGCAAATGGGGATGGATGTTAGCATTAGAAGAAAAAGAAATTTACGCATATTCCCTCCGTGTTAATGCCTGAGTTCACGATTATGTTTTTCGAAATTTAAACTATTTGATCCGCAACGCTTAATCTTTTTTTTCTTATTCAACTAAAGAAAACAGAAAAACGATTAACTATTGTAAGATAATTTTTTTCGTCATAAAGTCAAAAAATTTTTTCGCCGTAGCCCGATAATCGGCGTTTTCAATCGATAGTAGGGGAGACCCTTGTGGTCTCCCGTGGCGTTATTTCCGGGACCGACGAACGGGAGGGCACGGAGACCCTCCCCTACGGGCATTTCCGCAACGCGCCGCCCGGCGATGTCGAATATCTCGACCGTCGGTAGGTCGGACATTCCTGTCTGATTTTGAACAGACAAGAATGTCTGTTCTACCGTTATACGGCATGCAGAATCACATGCCTCTACCCTACAGTTATTTTAAATACACGACCCGTTTGGTAATTTGGTCGGTGAGCCTTGCCGTAGGCCAGTCCGGGGCAAACCGCGCCCGCACGAAATAGACGCCGGAGGGGAGGGAGGGAGCTGGAGACCACGTAAAAGAATCCCCCTGTCGCTGCGCGACATCCCGTTCTGTGTCTCCCCTAACAGGGGAGATGTCCGAAGGACAGAGTGGTTCCACCAGACGCCCGGCGATGTCGAATATCTCGATGCGGGAGGGCACAAGACCCTCCCCTACGGAAATCGTAACCGCCGAATTGAACGGGTTGGGATATGCCTTCAAAGCAAAATTTTCGGGGCGCGGACAAACCTCCCCGACCGGTGCAAACGGCGAGATATCCATAGCGTTAACCCTCGCCCAAAGGCCGGTAACCCATGCCACCGGATAGTCTAGGAAGATATCTGTGCACTCCGAGCCGAGAACATAATGCCCCACCTCCACAATGTCCGCCGGATCGGAAATATCCAGAATGCGCAGTCCCGCCGATCCACAGACAACGAATGCATAAATGCCGTCCACCACGATATCGTGTGCATCGTCCGGCGATGCCCAGAAGCCGATCTCCACGAGCGAATCGCCGCTCCATTCGAGAACGAAGACCCCGGAATTGGCCGCCAGATAGATCCTGCCGCGCCTTCCAACCGCAACACCGCGGATATACTCCTCCAGAGCAAAATAACGCCCGGCGCCAACCGGCAACGACGGATCCGATATATCGACCACGGAAAGGCCGTAGTTCTTCTCCGCAAGATACGCATAGGGCGGCGCTACCGCAAAACGCGAGTGGTCGAAAACATCGGGGGAAACTCCGATCCCGGAGATCGCACCCGGTGTCGAACAATCGACGACCGAGAATGCGCCGCCATTTAGATAAACCGTATCGCCGATCGAGCAGCACTTATGGACAGCCGATCCTGAAAGGAAGGTTCCTATCGAATCGATTTCCGAAGGATCGCTCGCATCGAGGATTCGAAATGTGTTGTCCGAGCAAGCGACCCCTATGTTATCGCCCACCCGACATACGCCGGTAGCATTTCCCGGAAGAAAAAGGTATCCCAGTTCCGATGGATGTCCCGGATCGGAGACGTCCAAAACCTGCAGGCCGCCGGATGAATTGGCCACGAACGCCCTATCCTCGACAACGATCAACCCCTCCGGCGATGTAGCGGTGAACCTTCCCAAAAGCCGAATATTCAGGCTGTCCGCAGAAAATGGCGTCGTCGAAAGCGCACAGATCGCAAGAATCGACAGGCTATTAGAAAATCTCATCTCTCAACCGCCCGTTCCTCTTCAGAATCGTTTCTCCACAGGATCACGAGAACGCCAAGAATACAGGCAATAAAGGCATGGATGTATTGTCCATTTTGCACGAATACAAAGTCGAAAAACAGATCGAAGCTTTTTATCGCGATATTCCACGACATTCGGGTTCCCTCGATCTCCGCGATTTTGCATGAAATTGCAGCAATTGCCAAACAAAAAAACAGGAAAAGCAGAATCGTCGAGGTTTCAGCAATCCGCCGGAGATTCGGTTTTTTCATACCTCTAAAATCTCCCCGGTCATGGGAACGAATCGAACCGGTATGATGCTTCTCGTGGATTGCTCGCCTTTAAAAATGGTTACGACCTTCAATTCCTGATAGCGATCTCCGACTGGTATCACGAGCCTGCCGCCATCGGCGAGTTGATCGAGGAGCGGCTTCGGTATTCGAGTCGGTGCGGCTGTAACGACGATCGCGTCGAACATGGAGTGCTCCGGCCAACCTCGATATCCGTCGCCGCAATGGAAATGGATATTTTTATAGCCAAGGGAATCGAGAGTCTTTTTTGCGAGCGTCGCGAGGTCTCGGTCGATCTCGATTGTGAACACGGACCTCGCTATCTCGGCCAATATAGCGGCCTGATAACCGCTGCCACTCCCGATCTCCAAAACCTGGCTTGTCGAATCGATCCCGGCAAGCTCCGTCATTTTTGCGACGATATATGGCTGGCTGATAGTCTGACCGTGTCCGATAGGAAGTGGCGTATCCTCGTAAGCCTCCTGTGAATATTCATCCAAAACAAAACGGTGCCTCTCGACTTTCATCATGGCGTGGATAACCGCTTCGTCCGCGATGCCGCGCGAGAGAATGGTTCTTTCGACCATCTCACTGCGCTCCATATCTCTATCGTTATCCCTCATCGTTCGCCAAATCGGCCTCGTCCTTCTCGTCATCCGTTTCTGCGTTCCCGGCTTTAACACAAGCCATCCGCAATTCACTCAAAAGGTTTTCGAGAACCGTGGTCTCCTGTTCGGTAAGATTTCCTTTCGTTTTTTCCTGAAGAACGGAAATCATATCCACAAGATGCCTCGCGGACTTCACGTCCTTCGGGAATTCGCCCGTCTCGGGGTTTTGAACATATCCGAGCTGGCTTCGAACGAGCTGCCTCAAAAGGATCAAAAGATCGTAAAAAAGCATCCCGGTTTCGGTCGCTTTGATTCTTTCATCGGACATCGATTTCCTCCATTATGTAATCGCTCTAATCCGCCACGATTTTTCTTCGAGCCGACGCATCTCGGCTCGATATTGATTTATTACAATCTCGGCAAGTTCGAGAGCCTTGATATTATATGCCTTGAGACCATGGACACCTTTTAAAAACTCAGGATCGATATATATACCGAGGTGAAGCTTATTCGATACTGGCGTGCTTCCGGCGGCCGTTACGGTGAGCCGGTTCTCGCCATCGAATAAATCCTCGCCGAGGCGCACGAGTCGATGCTCGACATCGCTCATTCGATGCAGAAGCTTCTCCTCGAGGATCGATACGAGGATATATTGCCGCAACAACGTCTCCCGAAGCGTGCTGTTAAAATGCTCGACGACGAAATGCAGCATGTCGGCCGAATGTATATCCGATTTTTGTATCGTCGGGTCCAGATCGATCCACAACTCGTGTGGGACATCGAACAATCCACGAAACGCAACGATCGAGTCTCCCTGGAGGCCGAAGTTTTTATACGCCCAATGCGCACGAAGCTCTTCGCCGGAAAGATCGTGTGGTCGTGGCAGTATCTTGAATTTCATGTTTGTCAAACTCATTCTTCACTTCCTTCGACCTTCGGAATGTTCTTTTCGAGCGCGTTTTTGGCTGCTTCCCCGGCAGGATCGTTTCGTCTTTTCGATAGCCTTTTCAAAGCCTTAATCGCTCGCCCTCCACCGGTCATAGCGAGTGCGTTCACGGCTTCGATTCTGATCTCGACCGGCATTGATTTGTGAAAAAAACCGCTAGGTTTTGATAGCATTATCAATTGATCGACGGCTTGCGATGCCTTGATGTTGCCCAACGACCACATCGCAGCGCCTGTGATGGATATATCCGGTAATCTGCTTTCTATAGACTTCTTACCGATAAATCGAATCAGCTGGGGAATCTTATCGTGCAGTTCCAGCTTACCGATCTGGTAAATCGCCTCGACGACAAGGTCGGTTTCAGATGAGGATAAAGCCTTATCCAGCACGCTAATCCTCAGCCTCGACGAAAAATCGCTGAGCTTATTAATAGAAACCGAACGAATTTCATCGAATGGGCTGAATACAAGCTCGGTGACCCTATTCTGAACGCCTATATCCTCCCGGAAGAACTCCGCAACGGACAAAAGAGCGATAAGATCGCCCGGCGAGAGGTCCCTCGCCAGTGTGCGTGAATATGACTTAACACCGTGCTCGCCTATTCGATTCAGGATCACCGCCATGAGCTGACGGGATTTTAGATCGGAAGCGTCCATAATACCGGTAACGCATTCCTCGACGGATTCCTCTCCGGATTTGATCAGATTCTGGACGGCATTTGCTTTCTCGGTTCTATCCTCGCTTGCGAGCGAGTGAACCCAATTTTTCACCGACATATATGTGGAAACGGGTTGCTCGGTGTCTTGCTTTTGCACCGGAGCGGGTTGCTCAGAAGACTGTGTGTCAGCGATTCCTTGAACAGTAGAAGCATCTGCGAAGATATTGAACTGTGGTCGCGATCCATCAGAGACAAAACCGCCAAGCTCCTTCAGTGTGTCTATAAGTTTCTCGGTCGATTTGTTGTTCAGATATCCGGTTTGAAGATTTTTTAATAGCTCCTCGCTTTCGTTCCGGAATTTGCCCATAAGCTCATCCACCCTCGCAACGATTTCCCGCGCGATCTCTGCTTGCTCCTCGTCGCTGGGTCCCGCGCTCAGGCGAACCGCCTTATTCCCTCCGTCGAGCTGCGAACTTTGTGCCCCCACCGCGACATAGATCGTTTGGTCGGGCTTGATATTCTTAAGATTCTTCTCGTCGATTACGGCATCCCAGCGCTCGATAACATCCTCGCGCGGCATCTTGAAGATCGATATGAATCCGGTCAGCTCCTCGATTGTCATACCCTCCATAAATATGACGCCGTTTAGATTATAACGCGAGAACAACTTCCGATACTCGCTAACCAGATGCTGGTCCTTGGTGGTTGTCTGAGGCTCCTGAGCGTTTATAAGCAGCGCATCCGGTGTAAGTGAAAGGCTAACCAAAGACACATTCTGCAAAATTTCGGAGATTTCCTCGAACGCTTTCTTAATCGTTTTCTGGACATTGATGTTTTGTGGTGGATAAAACCTATACGATTGTATCGCTATACGAAGGTCCTTCAATGCAAGAAACGCTTTCTGCAGATCGTCAGACACAAGTTGCTTTGCGCTGACTTGATCGTCGACATAAAGACGCCTGTGCAGCATTCTCCTGACCGCATCCGGAATCTGGGCCTGTAACTGCCTGTCGCCAGTCGCGGAGAGGAGTTCGACCGCCTTATCCCACCTTTCGGCCTCCTGAAAATGATATGCCAACTCGCCCATAATATCGTCGAGATGGCCTTCGAACAGCGCTTTTTCCGCCTCGGCTACCTTGTAATGAATCTCCCTGCGATCCTCCGGTTGAATGAGATTATAAAAGGCGCCCCGGCTGGCGTCGGAGTGGAACGCGTAGTCAGATTCGCCCGTAAGGTCTTCCTGTATGATATGCGCTTTACGCGCCGCATCGAGGGAGTCTTGAACCTCTTGCTCATCGCGATTTATGATATTCGCGAGAACCTTTACATCGAAATTCTCACCGATGACGGCGGCATTCGAAAGGACCTCTTTGTCGTTGGCGGAAATGCTTTCCACACGCTCTTTGGCGATCTCCTCGAGCGATTCTGGAAGGTCGTCCACGCTGAAATTATCTACCCTCCAGTTGGTCCCGTCGTATTCGATCAAGCCTCGCTCGATGGCGAGTTTCAACTGCTCCTCGACGAAAAGCGGGTTCCCGTCGGTTCGCGTGAGAAGCGCTTTTAAAGAAAGGGGCGGAATCTTGATATGGCCGGTTATCTGGTAGATTATCCCCGCGATCGCCAGATCGCCGAGTTTAGGCAGTTCCACCCTCGATATCTCGGCGGTTTGCGCCAACTTAGGAATAGCTTTAACAAGATTCGCCAGATTGCTTTCCGCACCGCCTTCAACCTGGGTAATTATCCCGAAAGCGAGATCGATATTGCTTTTCGAGAATTCCGATACAAACGAATCGATGAAGCGCAAACTGGAGAGGTCGATCAGGTGTGCATCGTCGAGGACGATCAGCAAACGACTATTTCGAAGCAATCCGAAAAGTATCTTGTTGAGAGCCTTGAAAACGAGTGTATCCCTATCCTCCTTATCGCCCATGATTGTCGGCTGAAGCGAATCCAATGCAGGTATGCTCGAAACCAATTCTTTTCGCTCGAACATAGTAAGTTTGAGCGCTATCTCTGAGAGAAGTTCATTATCGTTGTTAAGCGGTTCCGCTATCGCCTTTATAAGCGGCATATACGGGCTATTCTGCGATGGCGCTCCGGTGGCGAAGATTGTGCTTATACCTCGGTTTTCGGCGGATTTTCGCAGCTCTTGAAGAAGCCTTGTTTTGCCAGCACCACGATCACCGCAAACAAATGCGATTTCCTGCTGGGCTTCCGCTCCGACGACGCGGTCGATCGTCAAAAGTTTTAGCTCGGATAAGACCCCGTCGAAACCAACCATCTCTTCCACGGGAAAAATCGTGGAGATATTCCCCGGCGCGACGAGTTTGCCCTCGTCAGGGTATGTAAGGACGATTCCCTTGCCCGATTCTTTAGCAACATAAAGTGCCTCGTCGGAGCGCTTGAAGAGGCTTTCGTAATCCTCGGCATCGTTGGGATAGCTGGCGATACCGATACTTATCTTGATCTTTAATGTTTGGCCGTCACCGATATCTATGTGTGTTTCGTCAAGTTTTCTCAAAAAACCGTCGAAGAACCGCTTGGAACTCGATTTATTCATGTCATAAAGCAAAGCCACAAACTCGTCTCCGGCGTAACGGATTGGAACGCCGTGTTTTCCAACGTAATCCGTTATGAGCTTGCCGAAGTTGGCGAGAAGCATATCGCCGGCGTTATGGCCATATGTATCGTTGACATTCTTGAAGCCGTCCATGTCCATCATTGCCAGGCAGAGATTGACCCTCGACTTTCGTGCGGCGTTGATGTAAGCCGGCGCGCGATATTTCAGGAAGCGGTGGTTACGCAGACCTGTCAGCTCGTCGGTGAAAGCGAGTCGTTGATAGATATCCGCAGACGGCTGTTGAATACTGCTTTGAGTCGATGTTTTATTGTTTTCAACCATAATTATACTGATAAGCTAACAATTTTTTTTGTCTTTAGCAAGTACTCGATGCCATTTTTCAGCCCGATGTTTCTCGGTTCGATTAATTCGGGGTCCACTGAAACTATTGCTATTGCGCATTCTCGTGCATCTTCGGTCATCGTTTTCATCTCCGATGGAACCGCAAAATTAAAGACAGTCCTGCCGGATTGCGATAACATGAGCACCTCTCCTTCGCCACGGGATTCTAGATCGATCTCGGCAATGCGGAATCCATCGTCGGTCGATGCGAACCGCTCTAGCCTCTTCCGTCCAATCGAACCGGGATTTTCGTGCGATATGAGAATGCAATATCCGGCCAGCTTTCCACGACCGATTCGCCCTCGCATTTGATGAAGCTGAGCAAGGCCGAACGATTCCGGCTTTTCGATGACCATCACCGTGGCCTCCGGCACGTCGATTCCGACCTCGATCAAGCTGGTTGCGGCGAGCACCGGTTTTTCTCCGCTTCGGAACGATGCAAATATCCGGTTTTTATCGAAATCAGACATCGAGCCGTGGATAAGCGCGGCCCTTCCCGGAAACCGCTCATTTAGCCCTTCAAAACCGAAGACGGCGGAAGAAAGATCGTCGCCTTCGATCCTCGGATAAACGACGAACGCCCTTTCGCCCAACTCGATCCTCCGTTCGATGAAATTCCACACATCCGGTCTCGCATCCCCGGTGCGAAGATAAGTTTTTACACCCGCTCGAAAACTCGGCGCACCTTCGATTATATGTCGTTCGAGATCACCATAGAGCGCAAGCGCCATCGTTCGAGGGATCGGTGTCGCGCTGAGCAAAAGGACGTGGGCACCAGTCCGCTCCGGCAACGCGAGCCTCTGCTGCACGCCGAATCGATGCTGCTCGTCGATAATTATCAATCCAAGCCGGTGAAACTCGATCCGATCCGATAGCAGCGCCTGCGTTCCAACCACCAGATCGACATCGCCGTCGGCGATCTTTTCGATCAGCGATGGCGAACTCGATCCTCCGGTGAGCAATCCCACAGACACTCCGAGCGGGCCGAGGAGCGAGTCGAATAGGTCGGCGTGCTGCCTCGCGACCAGCAGACTCGGAACCATAACAACTACTTGCAGCCCGGAATCTATCGCAGCGGCGGCAACCATAAGAGCCACCGCCGTCTTCCCGGAACCGACATCGCCGGTCAACAGAAGAGACGAGCGCCCCGGCCTCGTGATGTCCTCGAGAATGCCGGAGAGTGCGCGGTTTTGGCCCTCGGTAAGGTCGAACGGCAGCGCATCGCGCAGCGCGCCGAAAAGCCTTCCCGGTCGCAAAGGGATGGCGGAGCCGTCGTGCTTCGCCTCGAACCTTCTTATCGCAAAAACGATCTGAAGCAGGAGCAATTCGTCGAAAGCGAATCTTCGTTTCGCCGATTCGAGTGTCTCCCAACTGGATGGCGAATGGATTTCGAGTATAGCCTTGGGAAAATCCAATAATTCTCGTTCATCGAGGACCGTTATAGGGATTGGATCGGAAAGGCGCGAAGCGATTTTTGCCGCAGCGAGTGAGATTTTTGCGCGTGTCTTGATTCCGATCTTCGCCTCGGTAAATCTTGCGGCGTTCGGATAGACCGGAATAAATACCTCTTCACCCTCGCCCTCGACCTCGAAATCCGGATGAACGAAAAGAAGGTTGCCGTTGTCGGATTTTGCAGTTCCCCACATCAAAATTTCGCGCCCTTTAACTAGAACATTACGAAAATACGTGGGTGTATTGAAGAATATCGCTCTTGCCCGACCACTATCGTCCTCGACCTCGATGCGCAAAGTTCCGCGAAAATATTGGGATTTACAAATTACAACCGCAACCGTAACCACCTCTCCCACATCGACTTCGGCAATAGGTATTGCACACTTGCGATGAATATATCGGATCGGCAAACATGCGGCAACATCCGCTATCGTCTCTATACCCGCACTGCGAAAAACCGCCGCGCGTTTTTCTCCGACTCCGGACAGCACGACGATATCCCTCATTACGTCTTTTTCTCGATTGCTATATATCTCCCACACTGTCGAATTATAGGATTTCCTTAACGATAAATCAAACCAAATCGTCATAACTCCGTAACATAAAAATAGATGGGACGATTAATAATGCTTAATATTGAAATCACTCGGCGAGACGTAAACCGACACTCGATTATCGATATTGCATTGACATTGCAATTTAATAGCTTATTTTACTCTTATTATGGCAAAGCGTCCAAAAAAACGATCAAAATTCGATAGCTGGATGCGTGTAGTGCGTTGGGCAAACACGCTAACAGCAATGTTTTGCGTCTATATAGCTTTTACATTCGGGACGGAAACCCCCTCTCCAATCGAGTGGGTCATAGTCATGATGTCGGTTGGGCTTATCTTCGCCGGAGGCAACGCATTAAACGATTATCTCGACGCCGAAACCGACAAAATATCGCATCCAGAAAGGCCAATCCCCTCCGGCGGTTTGAAGCGAAAAAGTGTCCGCGATGTCGGGATAATCCTCATCTCCGCCGGCTCTGCGACAGCTATCGCCGGAGCGCTATTCCACGGCATCCTGCCGTCGGCGATAGCCGTTTCTGCCGCAGCGATTTTGACGCTGTATAATCTATACTTGAAAAGAATACCACTCCTCGGGAACCTGACAATCGCTATTCTCGGAGGTGCCGTTTTCATATATGCCGGCGCGGCGCAAGGCCTCGCCGTGGGTCATTATTATGCCGCCTGCTTCGCGTTTCTCTTCCATGTATCGAGGGAGATAATCAAGGATATTTCCGATCTCCCCGGCGACGAGTCGGCTGGGATTTTCACGCTTCCATCGAAAATCGGCGTCAAAAAATCTTCAAAAATCGCAGTCGCTCTGCTCCTTTTTATCGTGCCGCTTTCGATTGTCCCATATTTTGATAAGACCTTTTCGCTCTGGTATTTGGGCGCTGTCATCCTATTCGTCGATCTGCCGATCTCGCTTTTCGCATGGATTATTCCGCAGAGCACCGCTCCACGACAATCGATGAAGATCGCCGGCGATCTCAAGTGGATAATGCTCGGCGGCCTTTTTTCGCTCTTAATCGGTGGATTGACCTCATGATCGCGCTATTGCAAAGGGTCTCGCAAGCAGCCGTTTCTGTCGAGGGCAAAGAAATCTCCCGAATCGAGCGCGGTGTCGTCGTGCTTTTAGGCGTTTTCACCGGCGATACAAAAGAGGACGCCCGGTTCCTCGCCGGGAAAACCGCGAACCTTCGCATCTTCGACGACGAAGAAGACGCGATGAACCTTTCGCTTATCGATATCGGCGGCGAGGCGCTATCTATAAGCCAATTCACGCTCTGCGCCAACGCACGCAAGGGCCGAAGACCAAGCTTTTCCAAAGCCATGAACCCGAACGATGCAGAAGGGCTTTACGAGCTTTTCTGCGAAGAGCTTGCCTCGCAGGGAGTTAATGTCGGTCGAGGGATTTTCGGCGTGGAGATGGATGTCGAGATACATAACGACGGCCCGTTTACTATTATCCTCAACTCGCGCGAGTCGCGCCGTTTGAATATCAAGGAAGGTGTTTAGGACGAACGAAATGAAAAAGATATATCTTGCATCAAAATCACCGAGACGGCGCGAGCTGCTGTCGCGGGTCGGTATTCCTTTCGAGGTCGTCGAAAGATCGTGCAGTATCGACAATCCGCCATTCGATCCGAATTGTCCAGAAAATTATGTTATCTATCTGGCGGAGGCGAAGGCGAAAGCCGCGATAGCCCCGGAAGATGGCCTAATACTCGGCTGCGACACGATCGTCGTTCAAGATGGCGATCTTCTTGAAAAACCGAAGACGCCGGGGCAGGCCGTCGAATATCTTAGGAGGCTGCAGGATAACAGCCACACCGTCTGGACAGGCATCGCGCTCTTTAAGCGCTCGATGGATAAGCTCGAATCCGATTTCGAGGCGACGGAGGTGCTTTTCGGTTCGATGTCGGCAGAGGAGATCGACGCTTACGTCCGTTCTGGCGAGCCGATGGACAAGGCGGGGGCATACGGAATTCAGGAGAAGGGCGCTCTTCTTGTTCGCGAGGTTCGCGGGGACTATTTTAACGTCGTCGGCCTGCCGCTTTTCCGCTTGACAGAATTGCTCAAGAGGTTTAATATTCACAGGTTATCGGTATTGGAGAATAGGGACTGAGTATGAATTATTGGACTTCAACGTTAATATAAAATCGATATATTTAAACTATTGTGGCAAAAAGCCCGCAAGTGAGATTTTAACCATCGAGCCTTGCATATTAAGTGGGTATCGAGATGATATACCCAAGAAGCCATTAATGTCTCGAAAACACGATTATCGAAAATTGAGAAAAATCTATTTTCAAAAGGCGTTCTTTATCAGTATCTTAAAGGGGAAATAGATCGAAGCTGTGCAATCGATATCGAACGTCACTCGTTAGGTGTTTAAGATAATCGAAATAGACCTAATGATATGATTTAACTAATTACAAATAATGAACTTATGAGAGAACTTGGTGAATATCTAAAGCAGATGAGGGAGGCTCGCGGCCTATCTCTCGAAGAGATTTCGAGACTGACCCGGATCGGTATTTCATATATTATCGCGCTCGAGGATGGTGATTATACTGCCCTCCCGCCGGATATCTATATTCGCGGTTTCGTGAAAAGTTATGGCGAGGCGCTCGGTGCCGATATCGATGAACTGCTGTCGCGTTACGAGGCCGAAAAGCCAAAACCGAAAGCGAGGAGGATATTTTCCGGACGACCCAAGGAACCACCTCCGTATGAATCGCCGATAAAACAGAATAAAGGTGTCGGCCATAAGGCTTTGATACCCCGTCATGTGAAGCTTTCGCGCGGTTTTATCCTACTAATAGTAGCGGTTGTTATCGTAGCGATTGTATTGATAGTCCGATTTGCTAAACAAAACGGCGTTAGCAGCACGCCGATCACGAGCGTTACCGATGTCGTGGATTCGGATTCCGGGAAAACCGCCGATAAGCGCTTTGCGGCCGAGATGACCGAGGAGGATATCAAGCAGGAAATCAAGCTCGAGCTTGGCAAGATAAATCCTGCGTGGGCTTTGGGTCGGGCGGAATCTCTGACATTGGCTGTGGTCGCCCGTCAAAAAACATGGGTGCTGGTCGAAACCGATTACAGAAGGGCATTTAAGGGGGATATCAAATCGAACGACACAATGCAATTTACAGCAAAAAACGCCTTTTTCCTCACGATGGGTGCGCCGAACTCCATGCATCTTCTGATCAATGGATTCGATTTGGCTGAATGGCCGGAGCGAACATATCCCATGGACCTCGATATCAATCGCGGGAATGTTCTTCAGCTACTCGAGGGAGCCGACCAGATAAATCTGCCGAGACCGCCGAGACCGAATATTATCGGGACACCTCCGGAAGAGAACGTCGATTCGACTTTGGAGACACCACAAATCGTCACACGCCAACCCGGCACGAACATCGTCGATACGGAGAGGGGTAAGCTTCCAAACGTCGATGTTCCACCGCCGGAGGGTCCACCTTCTCAATCGGATCGATGAGTTTATGGACTTCATGGGATACACATACGATGACGCGAAAACCAAGCGAAAAAACAGAAAGCCGCAGTATGAATATGCTCCTTTATATATGCGACTTATCTTCGCCTTTCTTTCCCTTTTACTTCCGGGTGTAGGGCAAGCTATACAGAATAAGCACCTTCAGGCATTTAATTTTGTATTACTAACCGGTGTATCGCTATTGGTAAGCCGCATATTTTTGATTCAGACACATTTGGGGATCTTCACGCCGATTCTCATGGCAATAGTTCTCGTTACTCCGTCGATAATTTCCGCCATCTCAGCTTTTCGTTGCAAGAATCATCCGGGAGACATGGATACCATCGTTCGCAATTTTTTCCTCTACACCTTCTTTTATATAATAGCCATCGTTCCATTTCACATCTTGAATCGCACATTTGGATATAAAGTCTATTTAATGGCTAAAAGCGATATTCACATGAAACCGTTAATTTTACCTGGCGATGCCACGGTTATTCATCGCGGGGCTTATGGTCTGAAAACTATTGGTTCTTTACCATCTGATTCCGTAAGGATTGGGGATTTCGTCTATCATCAACCTGTTCATGAGGAAATCGGTGGAGATAACTTTCCTATGCATATGATTTTAGCGGTTCCGGGAGACACGATTCGTGCTACCGATGGACATGTTATGGTCAACTCTTCATCGTTAATAATGGATAAGAAGGTCTCATATAGTGGACCGGCGAATTTCGGTCCGGTTGTCGTGCCCAAGACGCAGGTTTTTCTTGTAGATAATCGAGGGATATTTTTCCCTTTCTATATCAAAAATATTCAGGGGAAGGCCGTGAGCATTCTCTGGTCGAAGTCCACGAATGGGCGTTTCCGGCGTGATCGTTTTGCTTTATCGACGGAACATTTTACATCGCCATTCGAGAATTTCGAGAGGGATTCATCCGCCGTTTTCGATTCGACATCGAGCGTGTCTTCCCAATCCGAAATCGACAGCATCCCACTAAACGCCGAACCTCGATAGAAGATATATTGAAATTCCCCATATCGATCCATTAATCGCTTTGATAACTTTTTTAATTACAAATGGATCGAGTTTTATCGAAATCGGTGTCTTCTGTGAAGTCATTAATGCGAGCTAATCGAAAAATTAACAAAAAGGCGTTGACCGATTGATTTTGAAGTATTAGTTTGTAAGGTTATTTGACGACTAAATAAAGCGATAAAGGAGAGTTTTTTTTGGCGAAACGAGATGTTTGGGACAATAGAACTGCGTTCATTCTTGCTTCGATTGGGTCAGCGATCGGTCTCGGGAATATTTGGCGGTTTCCATATATTTGTTATGAAAACGGCGGCGGCGCATTTTTGTTCGCGTATATCGTATGCCTATTAATCGCCGGCATCCCACTTTTGATGCTCGAATTCTCCATCGGCAAAAGGATGAACAATGCCGCACCGGGGTCTTTTATGACGATCCACCGCAATCTCGAGTGGTTCGGCTGGTTCGCTGTTGGGATCGGTTTCGTTATTGTGACATATTATTCCGGCATCATGTCCTACTGCCTAAATTATTTTGTATATAGCTTTAACACCGCATGGGGAAGCGATCCGGATAGTTTCTTCTTCAAGGATGTCCTTGCTATGACCGACAAACCCTGGGACATCGGCAAATTCCAGCTGCCGCTTTTTATTGGAATCGCGGTATCGTGGGTATGGATCGTCGCCTCGGTATGGAAGGGCACGAAGACGGTCGGAAAGGTCGTTTGGTTCACGGTTCTCGGGCCGTGGATACTGCTTATCATTTTCGTGATCCGGGGTGTTACGCTCGATGGCGCGTCGAACGGTTTGATGTTCTATCTCACACCGAAGTGGTCGATGCTTCTCAATCCGAGAGTTTGGTTATCGGCGATCTCGCAGGTCTTTTTCAGCCTAACGGTCGGCTTCGGCGTAATGATCGCTTATGGCAGCTTTATCGACGATAAGACGTGTATCGTGAAGAACGCGTGGATTATCGGGCTTGCCGACGCCATGACTGCAATCGTCGGCGGATTAGCCGTATTCGGAGCTTTGGGGCACAAGGCATTGATCGACGGCGTCGGTGTAGCCGATGTCGTTCGCTCGGGACCGGGCTTGACATTCGTTACCTACCCGGAAATTATCAACGGCCTGCCATTTCCGCAGGTATTCGGGGTGCTCTTTTTCACGATGCTCGGTCTTCTGGCGATAGACTCCGCATTCAGCCTCGTGGAGGGCTTCTCGGCGGCCTTGAGCGACAAATTCGGATGGAGCCACATACGCTCGAACCTCACCGTTGGAATAACAGGATTCCTTCTCTGTATGCCATATGTTTTCGGCGCAGGCATCCACTGGCTGGATATCACGGACCGATTTATAAACCATTTCGGTTTGACTTTGGTGGTTCTTGGCGAATGTATATTCGTCGGCTGGTATTTCAAGGCAAAGCGTATGCGCGCCTTCATCAATTCGCGCAGCAACTTGAAAATCGGGGTCTTTTGGGATATCATTATCAAGTTTATATTGCCTATATCGATCCTCACGATGATCGTTTTCGAGGTAATCGCACGAATCAAAGGGCCTTATGGCGATTTTGGTCTTCGCAGCCAGGAATTAATCTTCGGATGGCTCGTCCTTATCGCTATTATCGTATTCAGCATTATCATCTCCGCAGTGAAGGGATCTTCGGAATATGAATCTCGAATCGATAAAACCGGCAAAAAGTAACGAAACCGGATCGGCGTGGGAATATGGCGAGTTCGGCCTGATCGATAGAATCCGCGCAGTTTTCCCGGAAATCGATCTCACCGACGATTGCGCGATGATCACGCCACCGCCGGAATCGCGCCTTCTTCTCACCACCGATGCGGCGGTCGCCGGAGTCCATTTTCCGGATAGCCCAATTTTCTATGGGGATGCCGGTTTCCGTGCGTTTGCCGGTGCTGCTTCGGATATAAACGCCTCCGCCGGTGAGGCTATTTGTGCCCTTCTGGCGCTCGTAATTCCATCGAAACTTTCCACGCGAGAATTCGACGATTTTATTCGAGGGGTCGCGGATTATGCGAGTCTTTCCGGCGTGCCTATCGTGGGCGGGAATATCGCCCGTGGAACCGAATTCGCCGCAACGATAACCGTTCTCGGTTCCGGCGCAAATCCGGTCGGACGATCCGGCGCAAATCCGGGGGATTCGCTTTTCATAACAGGCCGGATCGGTGGCTCCGAGGCTGGCAGGATGCTCGTAATGGGCGAGGTCGAGCCGGATTTACCAAATAAAATTCTCGAAAGCCTCGAATCGCGCTTTTTGAGACCCACTCCACCTATCGGGCTTGGAGCAAAACTCGCGGAGATCGGTGCAACAGCGATGATCGACATCTCCGACGGCCTTCTCGCCGATGCAAATCATATCGCGGAATCGAGCGATTGCGGAATCGCTATCGAACTGGAACGGATTGCGCTTTTTCCGGGAGTCGCTGGTATCGCCACGCTCTGCGGCAAGGATGAAGGCATTTTTGCCGCCCAAAGCGGTGAGGAATTCGAGCTTCTTTTCACTATCCCAAAAAACGATATAGTAGCTATCCTATCCGCAGACATCGACTATCCGGTTACGGAGATCGGCCATATTCGCTCCGGCGACGGCGTGAAAATCACCCGCAACGGCAATCCAATTAGCATAAAAGAGACCGGTTGGCGACATTTCTGATGCACTTTTTGGTAGGGCGCTGGCGCGGGAATGGGGTGGTGGTTGGGTTGGGATTTTTGCTTACGAAGTAACCGCAAAAATCGTGACAGTGACCGAAGGAAACACGTTTGTGCGACGACCCCCGAATTGCTTATCAGAGATTTTTATCGAGGATTTCGAGATTGGATTTTTATTAACAAAAGGCGGAATCCGCCTTTATTCGATTATCCATTCAAATCACATTAGAAATTTACCGAAACGAGCGCGGAGAATTTGCGTATCGACGCAATGTTCCGGTCGATCTCGGTGTAGTTCCAGTTCAGCAGGTTCGAGACCTTAAGCTGCAGCGTCCATTGTTTATAACTGAATTTATTAGTTATATCGATAATGCGCTGTTCGACCGTCGGATCTTCAACATAAAGCCCGAGGATCGGCTCGCTCTTGTATCTCGCATCGATCGAGATCGAGCCATGTTTCCAGTAATCGCAGTTCGTAATTAGCGTAAGGCTATGCTCCGGCCTATACGGCAGAAGAACAGTAGAGTCAGCCTCTTCGCTTGCGGTTGTGTTGACTGATTTTGTGTATAAATAACTGAAATTAAATTTGATTCTGTCGAGGAATTCCGGAGCATTCTCGATAGGCGACATCCCGACAACCTCGCCGAGGTTCCAGTTGATTGAGGTTTCCAAGCCGAATATCGAAGCATCGTTTATATTCTGGAATTTCACCTGATTGCCAACGAACGCAACTGGCTCTATCAGGTCGGTGAACCAATTATTGAAGATCGCGAAATCCAGCATCTGTTTGCCGCTGATCCAGTTTATACCGGCTTCCGCGTTGTATGATTGCTCGGCACGGAGGAACGGATTCGGCTGAACCTTCAAAATACCGGCAGCGTCTATCTCGGTAAAAAGCTCGGCAATAGTCGGCATCCTGAAACCTGTTCCGATATTCCCTCTCGTCGCAAAATTCTCCGCAACATGATAAACGAGACCGATCTTCGGGTTGACCTGACCGTATAGCTCGCCATCGTAATCATCGGCTGGATTAACGCGGAATAGATCGCCGCGAAGTCCGATCGTTGCGACCAGAGGGTCAAACTTGTTGATCTCGTCTTGAATGAAAAGAGCGCCGCCGAAGCCGTCGTGTCGACCGAAAATATTGGCGTCTATATTGACATAGCTGATAGAAGCGCCCGTTGTAAGACGATGATTATCCGAAGGAACAAATGTGAACTGTCCATCGACTCCGGTTCTATTCGATTCGCTATGAATATTGTCAAATCCATCGTTTCCGTCATAAAGGTGAGTTACCCACGAATTCCAATTTGTATAAGCCTTCACATTCCAGACCTGCTTGCCACCCTTTGCGCTTCCTGAATATGCAACGTTTCCCTGCAACTTCGACGACCAGGTCCTGTCGTCGATTTTCATCGAATCGACGCAAAGCGCCCGCGACTGACTCGTCCACTCGAGACCGCAACCCCTATCTTCATAAGCGACGTTTAGCATAAAGCTCAAATTGCTGTTACCAGCGATATCCCTCGTCGCCTTACCAAAGAACGCGCCACGATAAAAATCGTTGGCTTGAAGGTAATTTTCATCCTGCTTCTCCTCGAAAGAAAGCATTATTCCCCAATCCTTCATCCGGCGGGAATGTTCTACCCCAATTCTATGAAAAACCTGTGTGTTGTCTGACCATTCCCATTCCTCGTATGCCGGTTTGTCCCAAATACCGAACTCTGAAGTAATTTTATATATGGATAGGTGTTCCGGTTTTCTTGTGATGATATTTATGATTCCGCCCATCGCATCGGAGCCGTAAAGGGTGCTTCCCGCTGTTTTGACGACCTCGATCTGTTCGATCTGGCCAATGGGTATAGAATCCCATTTGATCTCGCCAGTGTCGCCGGACGAAAGTGGCATTCCATCGATCATAACAAGCACTCTCGTTCCAGCGCCGTGGGCGTATCCTGTGGAGTTTCGAATCGAAACCTGATCGCTGTTCATGGAAACGCCACCGATAAAACGCATCGCCTCGTCGGCGGAAAGGAAGTTTCGTTCCGCAATCTGTTCCGCCTCGACAACGCTCGTCGTAACCGGGCTGTCCTGGAGCTTCTGGCGTGTCCTGCTCGCCGTAACGACCACCGGCTGTGATTGATATGCCTTCGGAAGCAAGCTGAAGATTATCTCCTGATCGGCGACGACTGTAACATCCTGGCTCGTCGTCTCGAATCCGATCATCGATACGCGGAACTCGAACGTTCCGGATGGAAGATCGATCAGCGAGTATTCACCGGAAAGATTGGTCGAAGCGCCCTTTTGGGCGCCCACCACGACGATATTCGCGCCCGGCAATCCTCTCCCCTTCTCATCGGTGATCTTTCCAGTAATCTTATGGGTTGCCGCCAAAGTCGCGCCATATGCGATAAACGAAGCGGCGATTCCTGTAAATAAAGTCATT
>CAYNTG010000011.1:2178-13413 GCA_964400105.1 uncultured bacterium | reverse complement strand
GGATCGTTCAATGCCGCACTATCCAAAATCGCGATGAAAACCCAGTTATAGACCCCGGCATTGAGTTCTATCTCGAAATGAATCGAATCCACCTCGTTCTCGATATCGAATTCCGGTATCTGGTAAAAACCGCTCAGTAGATTCAAATCGAGCACCAATTCATCCGGCTTTTCATCCACCACAACGATAAATGCCATGACGGCCTCATCGGGCCAATCACCCAGAAAAAGGACATCCCCCTCTACGACGGTAAATTTCGGTTTCAAACCGAAGTCGCATTCGCTACCCATACATAGCAGACCAACAAACACGGCAAAAACCGCAGTAAAAATCTTCTTTTTCATTTTTCCACCTCCGAAGATTCATGGTTTATCTGGATTCTTCGGTAAAAATAATATATATAAGTTTAAGGAAAGGGAAGCCGTGTGTCAATTGCTTACGACTATATTATTATATTTATAGACTATTACAATATGGAATAGTTGATGCATAAGGCTCCCGTGTGATATTTAAATAAAGAGTTTCAGTTGTGCTAATCTACAGGAACCTCGGATTCATCGACGAAGCTATATGTCACCTTTTGCTCTTGATAATATGAAAAACTGTTCTCTTCCTGGGTCTGCTCCTCGACGCTGGTAATCGTGAAATCGACGATCCAGTTGAAGGTGGAGTGAATCGTATATCCGGCCTCGAAATCGAAATAAATCGTTCCTTTGCCCTCTCCGCGACCCTCATTATAATAATAATATGTTTTGCCTTCGTTTTTTACCGAGCCTTCGCCGGTGTTATCGATAACTATTTCGATCTTGCATTTGACGCACGGACGGCCGTCTTTTTCGACGAAGTCCTGAGCAGTGTAGGTCTTCGTTGTGGATTGATGCATATCGCCCTCTTTTGTGGAAACATCCATCTTGTTCTCGCGCTTCCATGTCGATCCGATCTTGATCGGCTCTATCGGGAAACTGTCGAAGTAGATCGATGCGTAGTTGCTGGCCGTCATCTCCCCACGGTCGATCCCGGAATCGTCTAATTCGAGATCCTCCAGGCCGGACCAATCAATAAGCTCGCCATCGGGATTCACGACGATCGTGAGTTTCTGACCGATAATCTCGTCCTCTTCATCTTGCTGTTCATACATGCCGTTCTGGAAGATTCCCGTCTCGCTTGCGATAAATCCATATGTGACGGCGGTTATCCCGTTTTTCACCGAATCGATATAGAACGATTCCCAACTTGTGGTTTTCGAAAGTGTGCTCTGATGGGAACCTCTTTCCGTAAATTCCGTTAGGTTATCCGAGTCGGAGCGATAAAAAATCTCCTCTCCCGACGCAGGAGCATAGGATACAACGATTCCCTCATTCTCAAAATCCCCGATTAGTTTCTTCTCTCCGCCACATCCCGAAACGATAATCGATATTGCCATCACGGTTGTAAAGAATAGAAATGTTTTCCTCATATTTCCCCCTATTGGGATAGTGTTACTATTTTATCAAAATGTAATACCAAGACAAACCGCATGATCGAGGCTCTCGGTTCCTCCGAAATACTCGTATGCTAAATATACTTTTTTTATATGAAAAGAAAGCCTGGGTTTGATATAAAACGCAACCTCCGTGGGTGTTTCACTGATCGAATATAAGGCTGACGATTTAGATGAACTTTTAGTTTCGTCGAACGCCGATATATTCGCAATAAGTCCCGCACCGATAGTTGTGGAAATCCCGATATTCTCATCTAATTTGAATTTATATCGAAATTCAGGCCCGATATGGAAATTTATATCGGTGCCGTTCTTCGTCCAAAGATCGTATAGTATGGTATCATCCGGATCGGGGCTTGTCGAAAGATCGAGCGTGTCCTCCCAGCTCGTAATAAGCATCACTCCGGCCTCTATCCCCCATCCGGCGGCATCCGTAAGAAATGGAAAATTCAATCTGCCGGCGAAACCGATCGGCATAATATCATAGTTCACCTTGCTGCCTATCTTGCCCTCGATGGAAATTGAATTGTTATTTTTTGTTGCGCCAAACAACATGGACGACAAGATTAATACCATCGATAATATTTGTATTACTCCCCTTGTTCTCACCTTAAATCCTTATAATAATTTTCTATGGATTCCACATCCGACAAACCGGACATCTCGACCTCGCGTGAAATTCTCTTGATAAGCCCGCGCAAAACCTTGCCCGGTCCGGCTTCGATATAATTATCGAATCCGTCTTCCGTCATCTTCTTTACAAGATCGATCCATCTAACAGGGTTTGTGATTTGATCTATCAATAATCCTCGAATATCGTCCGGATTTTCCTCGCGATCTCCGCTGACATTGGCGTAGAATGGCACCACCGGACTCGAGAAATCTACCTTTTCGAGTATCTTTCTCATCTCCCGGCCGGATTCTTCCATGAGTGGGGAATGAAACGCCCCCGAAACCGGTAGCCGGACGACTCTTTTGGCACCGCCTTCGCCGAATTTCTCCGTCGCCGCATCCAGAATCGACTCCTCGCCGGATACGACTATCTGCCCCGGCGCGTTGAGGTTAGCCACAGCTATCACGCCTTCGGCGGAAAGGCTTTCGACGATATCCTCGATGGTTTTGGCATCGAGGCCGAGCGGCACGATCATCCCTCCGGATTTCGCCTGAGACATCAGTTTTCCGCGCTCGATCACCGCTTGAAGCGCCTCCCGAAATTTCAAAACCCCCGCAATATGAAGCGCCGTATATTCTCCCAACGAATGCCCCGCGACGCCTTCGTAATCTGCCTTTTCCCCGAGGCTGCGGACGATCGCGACGCCATGCAGGAAAAGGCACGGTTGTGTGTTCTCCGTTCGTGAGAGCGTCTCCGCGTCGGCCTCGAAACTGATCTCCGCCCAATCTACGCCGGTGGCGCTTTTCGCCTCGGAATAAACCGCACGTGCTTCATCGAAGCGCTCGTAAAGCTCCCTGCCCATTCCGGGTTTTTGGCTGCCCTGTCCTGGAAATACGAACGCCTTCAATAGAATCCCCTATGCGTTAAAAACTACGCTTCCCCACGTGAAACCCGCGCCGAAAGCCACGAGCAGCACCTTATCATTCGGCTTGATTCTTCCTGATGTCATCGCCTCGTCGAGAGCGATTGGAACGCTGCTGGCGCTGGTGTTACCATATTTATCGAGCGTAATAACGACCCTATCCATCGGAATTCCGAGTCGTTTTGCCGTGAATTGGATAATTCGAATATTCGCCTGATGTGGAATCAGCCAATCGATGTCCGAGATTTCGAGACCGGCGGCCTTAATCCCCTCGACGCTCGCTTCCTCCATGGCTCTGACCGCCGCCTTAAAGGTCTCGTTGCCGAGCATACGAACCGTATGCAGATTCTGTCGAACGGTTTCCTCACTCGCGGGCATCGCGCTACCGCCGGCGGGCATCTCCAGAAGAGGCCCGAACTTGCCATCCGCCGACCAAAATGTGCCCATTATACCGCGATTTTCGTCCTCGGAAGGGCCTAAAATGACCGCTCCCGCGCCGTCGCCAAAGAGAACGCAGGTCGATCGATCGGTCCAATCCGTGATCTTCGTTAGCAGCTCCACGCCGACCACGAGGACATATCGCGCCATCGAGTTCACAATCAAAGAATTCGCGACGATAGTGCTGTATATAAAACCTGTGCATCCCGCAGAGAGGTCGAAAGACGGGATTTGCCGACAGCCAAGTTTCTCCTGTAAAATACATGCAGTGCTCGGAAAGACCATGTCGGGTGTGATCGTTCCAACGACGATGGCATCGAGGTCTTGCGCCGTCAGTCCGGCTCGTTCGAGAGCCATTTTCGCAGCCGGCAAAGCGAATGTCGAAGCCGATTCTGTGTCGTCGGCGATCCTACGCTCCTTGATACCGCTTCTGGCGACGATCCATTCGTCGCTCGTATCGACCATCTTTTCGAGGTCGGCGTTAGTTAGAATCTTTGCAGGTAGATTCGACCCTGTCCCTAATATCCTCGTTTTCACACTCCCCTCCTATTCTTTTAATATTTTCTGCGATAAGTTTATCTATACGTGTGAATGACATTGTGAATGCGAGCGCAACGGCATTGGCGATGGCTTCCGGCGATGATTTTCCGTGACCGATTAAGATATTTCCCTTCACTCCCAGAAGTGGTGCACCGCCGAATTCGGCGTAATCGAATTCCTTCAAAATCCTGCGAAAATGCCCCTTCACCAAAAGACCGCTTGCAAGGGATAAAATGTTCTTTCGGCGGCCCCTTTTTGCGATATTTTTGAAAAAGGTTCCGCTTCCCTCGCCGAATTTTACCAGTGCATTTCCGACGAAACCATCCGCCACAACCACATCGACGCTGCCGTGAAGGATATCTCCGCCCTCGACATTGCCGACGAAGTTCAAGCCGCTTTTTTTGAAAAGCTTATATGCCTCTTTGACTACCGCGTTCCCCTTGGATTCTTCCTCACCAACCGAAAGGAGCGCTACCTTGGGGTTTTCCCGGCAAAGGACCTTCTCGGCATAAAGGCTGGCAATTTTGCCGAATTGGAGGAGATGTTCGGCCTTGCAATCGACATTAGCGCCGATATCCATCAGGATAGTCGGGCGACCCTCGATAGTCGGGAAAAGCGTCATCAGCCCCGGGCGCTCGACCCCCTCGATGCGTCCGAGTCTCACGAGAGATGTCGCAACGATAGCGCCGGTATTCCCCATGCTCACGAATCCGTCCGCACGGCCGGAAGCGACCAAATCCACGCCCATCATGATGCTGCAATTCGGTCTTCGGAGGGCTAAAGTCGGCGACTCGTTCATGCCGAACCCCTCCTCGGCGTGAACGATTTCGATCTCTTCTGGAAGGAATTTATGTCCGAGTTGGACATTGAGTTCTTCGGTCTTGCCAACGAGCAACACCTTGAGATTCGGTTGTGCCGCCACGATCCGCATAGCGCCGTCGAGCGTCGCTTCGGGGCCGACATCGCCGCCCATAGCATCCAACGCGACGACGATCGGTCTTTCGCGTTCGGCGGCTTCCTTCGCCCACCTTCGGGCTAATCTCCTTGTATAATAGGACAAACGTCCCATTCTACCAACCTGCCGATCGATTAACTCTCGACATTAATTACAAGACGTCCGGCATAGTATCCGCAGCTTTTGCATGCTCGATGCGGCAGCATTGGCGCTTTGCATTGCGGACACTCGATTACGTTTGGCAATTTGAGTTTTTTGTTCCCGCGTCTTTTTGCCTTGCGAGTTTTTCCGGTTCTCGATTTTTGTAAGGCCATAATTATCCTCTCTAATCTCGATTAAGATCGATTAAAATCCTTCAATTTGCTCCACCTTCGATCGATTTCGCCTTTTTTGCCTCCGTCGATTACAATGCCGGGACAATCCTCGCTGCAAAGCGGCATCATAGGCAAATCCAATATTATCTCCTCACGAACCCTCTCGCGTAGATCGATAAGCCCGGAACCGATATCGAGCGAGGCGTAATCCTCATCCATGAATTCCGCAAAATGCGGACCTCCGTGCCTCAGCATCACCTGAACCTCGAAGCTCAATTTTTCTAAATAATCGAACGGCTTCAAGCATCGAGAGCAGATAATCTCGACCTCTGTTTCTACCGATACCTTCACCATTATACCGCTACAGAACCTCGAAAATATCGATTCGACTTTTATAGGCTCTTTGAAAACAACATCATCGTATTCCAGCTCGAGATCGGAGGGTAAAACCTCTATCGATACCCTATTTTCACCCTCCTCGATCCTGGAGACTGGAAATCTAAGAACAAACATAGCTTGCATTATACTTATTAAGTTTTTCGAGTCAAGGCAATTCTGAAATGAACCAAAATTCGATTCCTTTAGAATTTCACCTTGTCCTTCTGTGTTATTACTCCGATAAAATATAGTAATACTGTTATTGCGGCAAGTGCTATCACAGGCCCGCCAAACTGCCAGAATCCGGGGCCTGCAGAGATATACCAATTGCCGATCTTCCGTAATACTTGGATAAGAAGAGATGCACCGGTGCAGATTAATAGGTATTTTAAAATATGCTTACCGACCGGCTCGAACGCCAAAATACCCGTTAGGATAACGAGGATATCGACGACGAATCGCCGGACATCGGTCGATAGCTTACTGCCGATCAGCACCTCGATCACGCCGACCCATATCGCCGCGATGATAAACTGAATCCAATATACCCTTATCTTGCGTTTCGTTCCTGCCATTTCAGGTCAAAATATCCTTAAACCGCTCCAGAATATCCTCATTTTGCGTTTCTGCCTGTTTCCCGTCGCTCGCCTTGTCGAGCATTCGATAAATCTCTTTCTCCCTTTTCGAAAGCCTCGTTGGGGTCGTGATAAATGCGCTAACTATAAGATCTCCGCGCGATTTCGATTGGACTTTCGGTAAACCGTATCCCTTTATTTTAAAGGTCTTTCCGAACTGCGTTCCGGCGGGGATTTTCAGTTTCTTCGTCGTGCCGTCCAGCGTCGGGACCTCGATCTCGTCTCCGAGCGCGACCTGCGAAAAGCGCATCGGAAACCGATAATATAGATCGTTTCCGCGTCGATTGAAACGCTCGTGTGGAATCTCCTCGAAAAAGACAGCCAGATCGCCGGGCGGCCCTCCGGCAATACCGGCATTTCCCTTGCCCTCGATAATGATGTAGTTTCCATCGGAAACTCCCCGTGGCACTGAAATCTCTATCTGTTCATGCCCATCGAGTCGCCCTTCGCCGGAACATTTTTTGCAATAAGCATCGACTTTCGATCCGGTGCCGCCGCAATCCGGGCATGTAATTATTGTCGAGATGGAACCGAGCATCGTAGATCGGACCGTGCGCATTTGACCGGTGCCGCGACATGTTGGACATGTCGTTTCCATTGCACCCGGCGCGACGCCACTTCCGCCACATTCCTTGCAAACGGTTCTCCGGGCATAATTTAGCTTCTTTTCAGCGCCGTTGAGAATTTCATCGAGAGTCACCTCTATTTTTACACGGAGGTCTCTCCCCTTCCTCGCACGCGATTGACCTCTCGAACGCGTCGCACCACCGAAAAATCCTCCGCCGAACTGATCGCCTCCACCCCCTCTAAATGCTTCCATAAACATCCTCAACGCATCGGATATATCGAATCCCCCCATTCCCGCAAACGGGTCGGCGGTTCGCCCGGTAGCACCGAAGGTATCGAATTGCTGCCGTTTCTGTGGATTGGAAAGAACGGCATACGCTTCGGATAGCTCCTTAAAATGATTTTCCGCATCCGGATTGTCGGGATTTGCGTCGGGGTGGCATTCTTTGGCACGCTTACGGTATGCCTTCTTAATCTCCTCGGCGGAAGCGTTCCTTTGAACGCCGAGTATCTCGTATGGATTTTTCACTTATTATCTTCCACGTTATTTCCGAGGTTCTCCTCATCGTCTCTCGGGCCGGAGACCAGAACCCGCGCCGGTCTTATAAGCCTATCGCCGCATCGATAGCCCTTTTGCATTAGATCGACGACTCTGTTTTCATCCTCGTCCGATGGAACAAGCGCTATCGCCTCGTGGATCGATGGATCGAATCGGTCGCCTACCTCGCACACCGATACGATATTCTCCGAGACGAGCATGTCATGGAATTGTTTGTGGATCAAATTTACCCCCTCGACAATCGATTCGACAGACGGAGGTTCTTCCGATGATTCCAATACGCGCTCGAAGTTATCGAGAATATCGAGCACCTTCAATATAATGGTATCGCGCGCCGCAGAGACCATCTCACCGAAATTCTTGGTTTGCCTTTTTTTGTAATTGTCATACTCTGCAGCAAGCCGAAGATAGGAATCGTCGAGCCGCTCTTTCACGGTGTTCAGCTCTTCGATCCGTGCGCGCAGTTCTTCGACGACCTTCTCAGTAGCCTCGTTCCTTAAATTTTCATCTCGATGCTTTGTTTTCTTTTTATCGATCACTATCTCTAAACCTCCATCTATTTTCTGAATGACGCTGAAAGCAGCGAACTTGCAAAAGTCAAAACGCTTACTACCTTGCCATAGTCCATCCTGAGAGGACCTACGATCCCGATCGTTCCGACACTGTTTTTTGTGTTATATGAGCACTTCGCCACCGATATATCCTCGATAGGCCCTCCGACCCGAATCTCGAATGAGCCGATATTCGACGAGATGGCGAGCAGTCGCGTAAGGTTCGTTTTGTCTTCGAGAAGCAAAACAATCTTTCTAAGATCGCTCGATCGTTGAAATTCTGGTTTTTCGAGAAGTTGGCTCGTGCCATAATAATGCAACGATTCATCGCAGTCAAAATGGAAGATGTCCTCTGCTGAATTAATAAAACGCATCAAAAACACCTCTCGAATATTGACAACATCCGCAAAACGACGCTCGATGTTCGCCGTGATCTCGCCGAGTGTCCGGCCACCGAGTCGCTCGTTTATAAGATCCAAAACCGCATATAACCTTCTATAATCGATCTCGCGCGGGAACTCGAGTGGAACGCTTCGCACCATTCCGCTCGTTGTGGAAACGACGATGAAAACCGTCGTTCTCGAGATTGGAATACAATTCACCCGAAAAAGGATCAGCTCCTCGCCGAACGGCTCAACGATGATACCGAGCTGTTTGCTCAATCTCGAAATCGCTTTCGAGACGCCTTCGAGAAGCTCGTATGTATCCGAACGAACGCACACGATCGCGCTTTCTATCTCCGCTTTTTCCTCCAAATCGAGCCTTGCCGGACACATCAATCTCGCAACATAAAACCGATACCCCTCGACGGTGGGAACCCTTCCGGCGCTGGTATGTGGTTTTTCCAAAAAACCCTTCTCTTCGAGAGAAGCAAGGATACTCCGAACCGATGCCGGAGAAAAAGAGATATTGAGTTTTTCGGAAATTGTCCTGCTTCCGACCGGTCGCGCCGTCTCGCAGTAAATCTCGACGAGCGCTTTAAATATCTCGGATTCTCTTTTGGAAAGTTCTATCATCTGCTATTGAAAAAAGGGATATGGGGGGGCAAATGCCCCCCCATGTCCATATTGTGTATCATCTTGAACGTTTCTTCGTTCCCTGATTAATACATTCCTCCCATTCCACCACCACCGGGCATCTGCGGTGCAGCCGGTTTTTCCTCTTCGGGGATATCCGTTACGAGGCATTCCGTCGTAAGAAGCAACGAAGAGATGGAGACGGCATTCAATAATGCTGTCCGGACAACCTTGGTCGGATCGATAACGCCTGCTGCAAAGAGATCCTCGAACTCGTCCTTGTTGGCGTTGAATCCATAAGCGCCGTCGCCTTCCTTGATTGCATTGACGATCACGCCGCCATCGCGGCCAGCGTTTTCCGCGATCATGCGAGCCGGTTCCTCGAGAGCCTTCTTGAGGATACGAATCGCAACGGCGGAATCGCCTTCGAAATCGAGTTCATCGAGCGCGGGAAGGCAGCGGATAAGCGTGACTCCGCCACCCGGAACGATTCCCTCTTCGACCGCTGCGCGCGTCGCGTGAAGCGCGTCCTCGACACGGGCCTTTTTCTCCTTCATTCCTGTCTCGGTCGCGGCACCTACCTTGATAACGGCAACGCCGCCCGCGAGTTTTGCGAGGCGTTCCTGAAGCTTTTCGCTGTCGTAATCCGAAGTCGATTTATCGATAGCAGCCTTGATCTCTTTGATCCTGCCCTGGATTTCCTTCGTCTCGCCACCACCCTCGACGATCGTTGTGTTATCCTTATCGATTGTAATCCTTTTGGCTTTTCCGAGGTCCTCGACGCGGGTATTTTCGAGCTTGAATCCGAGTTCTTCGGAGATGACCTTGCCACCTGTGAGGATTGCGATATCCTGAAGCATCGCCTTACGGCGGTCGCCGTATCCCGGAGCCTTTACTGCGGCGCAACGAACGACGCCGCGAAGCTTATTCACGACGAGCATCGCGAGGGCCTCGCCCTCGATGTCCTCTGCGATAATGACCAGTGGACTTCCCTTCTGCGCAACCTTCTCCAATAGCGGAAGCATGTCCTTCATATTAGAGATTTTCTTGTCGTGGATAAGGATAAATGCGTCCTCGAAAGAGGTTTCCATCGCCTCGGGATCGGTGACGAAATATGGCGAGAGATAACCGCGGTCGAACTGCATTCCCTCGACCGTTTCGAGTGTCGTCTCGGTGCCCTTGGCCTCCTCGACCGTGATAACGCCGTCTTTCCCGACCTTATCCATCGCTTCGGCGATAAGATCGCCGATTACGCGGTCGTTATTTGCCGAAATGGCACCGACCTGTGCGATCTCCTCGGAGCCTTTGACCGGCACCGAGATATCTTTGAGTTTTTCGATAACGTGAAGGCAAGCCGCTTCGAGTCCTCTTTGGAGCGCCATCGGATTGACACCGGCTGTGACATTCTTGATCCCCTCCATGAAAATAGCCTCGGCGAGAACGGTCGCCGTCGTTGTTCCATCGCCGGCGACATCGCTGGTCTTGGAAGCGACCTCTTTCACGAGCTGTGCGCCCATATTCTCAAACGGGTCCTCCAGATCGATCTCCTTTGCGACGGTAACGCCGTCCTTTGTGATTGTGGGTCCGCCCCATTTTTTATCGAGCACAACGTTGCGACCTTTCGGCCCGAGCGTAACCTTGACGGCGCGTGCGAGTTTGCTGACACCGATTTTCAGAAGCTCGCGTGCGTTTTCTGAATATTTCAACTGTTTAGCCATGATTTATCCTCCTATCTGACTACTGAATTATCGCAAGAATATTGGATTCTTGCATTATAAGGTAATCTTCGCCATCGACCGTGATTTCGGTGCCTGCATATTTACCGTAGAGCACCTTTTGGCCGACCTCGATCTTGGGGGCGATAAGCTCTCCGCTATCGGAAATTCTTCCCTCACCGATTGCAATGATCTTGCCCTCCTGGGGTCTTTCCTTGGCGGTATCGGGGATAATAATCCCGCCGCGTGCAGTCTTGTCCTTCTCGATCGGTTTGACCAAAACACGATCTGCGAGTGGTTTTACGTTCATTTGTCCTCCTTGAATATTTTGGTTAAATGGTTTTTCAAGCATCCTTAGCACTCTAACAATTAGAGTGCCAAATAAGAGAGCAAATTATGCACGGAAGTTTTTAAGTCAAGGATTTTAAAAAAAATCCCGATATGTCGATAAATTTGCTTCGTTTTGACATAGACAGACGGCTTTTGTCCTACGAACGGCAAATTTACACAACCGCATTCGCCGATTCGCTTCCGTTGGCGGAAATCTATGCC
>CAYNTG010000011.1:0-2078 GCA_964400105.1 uncultured bacterium | reverse complement strand
AAAAAATGGCGCGTTCCCGCGCCCCCCTATTACCTATCTACCTTCCACCATTACCTTTTACCTATGTATTTTATCTCAACTTTAACGGATAAATTTGCATGTATTTTGAGTGGCAAAAAATCATCGCCGAAAAAAATTAAATTTTATCTTGCATCTTTCATTATTATTGGTTTATTCTTCTTGTTGAAATGAAAACACGATTCCATAAAAAAAAGGAGAAGCATGATCACACTAAAGGAAAAACTCGCACAGAAGATCGAGGAGCAGCGTCCCCGAATAAGAAGATTGGTGAAGGAATACGGGAATCAAGTTATCGATCAAGTTACGGTAAGACAGGTCATCGGAGGCATGAGAGGGGTCAAGTCTCTGGTAACCGACATCTCCTACCTCGATCCATACGAGGGAATCCGTTTCCGGGGCAAGACGATCCCCGAGACGCTGGAAGCCTTGCCAAAACCTCCGGGCAAAGAGATGCCATACGTCGAGGCTCATCTGTGGTTTTTGTTGACGGGCGAAATTCCCACCGCCAAAGAGACCGAGTCCCTCATCCAGGAATTCAACGCTCGAAGGGGGGTTCCGCAATATGTTTACGACATCCTTCGTGCCCTTCCGCGCGACTCTCACCCGATGGCCATGTTCACCACCGTCGTTCTCGCGATGCAGCGCGAATCGGAATTCCTCAAGTGCATCTACAAAGGCGTGCCGAAAAGCGAGCGCTGGGAATATATGCACGAGGATGCGATGAACATCTTCGCGCGGCTGCCGGTAATCGCGGCCTATATCTATCGGATGAAGTATAAAAACGACATCCCCATCGAACCGCACCCGACGATGGACCTCGGTGCAAACTTCGCCCACATGATGGGCATCCCCGAGCCATACGACGAGGTGATGCGCCTCTATTTCATCCTCCATTCCGACCACGAAAGCGGCAATGTCAGCGCACACACCACGCACCTCGTCGCCTCGGCGCTGTCCGATGCCTATTATTCGCTCACGGCAGGGCTTTGCGGCCTCGCTGGCCCGCTTCACGGACTGGCGAACCAGGAGGTTCTCCGCTGGATTCAGGATATGTATAAGCGTTTTGGCGGTGTTCCGACCAAGGAGGAGATGGAGGAGTTCTGTTGGACGACACTCAAGGCCGGATTCGTTATTCCTGGTTACGGCCACGCCGTGCTGCGTAAAACAGATCCGCGTTACACCGCACAGCGCGAATTCTGCCAGAAACATCTGCCGAACGACGAGCTTTTCAAGGTCGTCAGCCAGCTTTACGAGATCGTCCCGCCGATTCTCGAGAAGCACGGCAAAGCGAAGAATCCATGGCCGAATGTCGATGCGCATTCCGGTGTTATTCAATGGCATTACGGCGTTAAAGAATACGATTTCTATACCGTTCTATTCGGTATCGGCCGCTCGATGGGCGTGCTGGCGAATATCGTTTGGGACAGGGCGCTCGGTTATTCGATAGAAAGACCGAAATCGGTGACCACGGATATGCTCGAAAAAGAGGTTGGAATCAAGTAAAAGCGGGTCTTGGGTATATAGGGTATAGTGGTTTCGTGAAAATCCGTAGGGGCGCACCCCCGTTGACCACAGGGAAATCCTACGGATATGTTCCCGCTCTTTCGACGATGGGAGGGCTGCACAGGCCCTCCCCTACGGGTGGCATAATCGAAAAGCAATATCGGTCAACAACTTAGCAACGACGGGAAATACACGGCGGCGTGGAACAAGCTGGTGGGCGAATGGCTCCCCGAAAGCGGCTATCAGCCCGACGATAGGCTATGCTACGAGCTTTATCTGAACGATCCGGAGGAGCATCCGGAGGGCAAGCATGTTGTCGATATCTGCGAGCCGGTTCGCCCGCTGTAATCGACCCTGTTAAGAGGCAATTCCAATGAGAAACGGGCGACCGCCGTGGTCGTCCGTTTTTTATTCCTCGAACCCGTGTCGATTCGACGGCAAGCGCCCAACGATCATCGAAAGTAGGGGAACCTGTGACCGAAGGAAACCCCACGGGCGTGTGCTCCCGAATGACGGGAGGGCACATAGGCCCGCCCCTACGGTCATTTCAGATA
>CAYNTG010000010.1:18181-45126 GCA_964400105.1 uncultured bacterium | reverse complement strand
GAGGAAAATTATGTCGAGGGGCTGAATGAAGACCCATTCGCCGACTCGGATATCGCTCCCGACGACAAGTGTGCATACTGGGCCTGCGGTGTCGATGCGGCCGATGTCGAGGGCGAATGGACCGGGCCGGTTGTGGGAGAATATCCGGCGTAGGGTGGGGGGCTTCGATACGGCTATCGCCTACTCAGCCACCGGATGTCTGGTCGTTGAGTAGCCCGAAGGGCGTATCGAAACGACGGAGAGAGGGCGCGGAAACCGCGCCCCTACGCCCGACGAAGTTGTATGGCGACCGGATAATTTGCCTTCTGGAATTTATTTCGTTCGGCTGATATCGCCTTCGAGGACGATCACGACGAAAGCAGTCCTTCTCGAATAGCCTATATGCGCCGGAGTTGCCGGTGGTTTGGAGCATAGGTCGCGGCATATCATTTGACATCAGCCGAGCGACTCGGTATATTCTTTATTGTATCCAGGACTACGGATATAAGACAATGATAACACGACGAACAAAAAAAATGGATATAACAGGCACGAGCAGACGCAGGATGCCGTCCCGCTGGAATTCCAGTGTGCTTAAAAACATCTCGAGCAGGGATGTCGCTTCGATATTGGTCGAACCGTGAAACAATCCCATTGTGCGATACGGGAAATGGATTATATTAATGGTGATGTAAATAGAATGATACAGAGCGCCGAATAATAACCCACTCACGCGGGAGCGTCTGTGCGAGAAAGGATTTTAGATAAAGATGAAAAAAACAATTGTTGTAGTGATTATGATGATCCTTATATCTTTAAGCGCCTTTGCCAGCACGTCGATTTTGATCTATGAATTTAAATCGACAGGCCTCGACAAGGCGACGACAGACGCCGTTCTGGAGCTTTTTAAATCTAATCTCGCCGAGCTGGATTACAGCACGATGGAGGCGGCGGAGGGCGAGATTTGCAACGACGATGCGTGCGCTTCCGCCGGCGCACAAAAACACAACACGCAGCAGGCGCTTTACGGCAGCCTCGCCAAATTGGGCGATAAGATTATCGTGAATATCTATGTTACGGATAGATCGGGGCGAAGCGTGCATACCGACAAACTCACATCGCAGACGGTCGAAGACCTCGATGTCGTTGTCGAGCGTCTTTCTATCGGTATAGCAGAGGGGAAAAAGGCCGGTGAGGTTATCGATAAAACGAATATCACGATGACCGAAACGGAGGAGCCAAAACGTCAGAAGAATTTCTACACCGTCGGCGTGAAAATCGGATATCGCTTCCCGCTTGGCGATAGTTACGGCAAGGAACAAATGTGGAACTATGAGGCTGTCGCGATGTATGAGATCGAAAAACTTTTTGTGGAAGGGCGTGGTTATGGCTGCTCCGGCGGCGATGTCACTGCTTTCGGCCTTTCTATCGGAGCTTATTATATATTTTCTCCTAAGGACTTTTCGCCCTATCTCGGCGGATCGGCGGGCATCGAGTGGGTGATGGATATGCCGTATATCGTCGAGGAAGGGGATAGTTTCCATACTGCAAGCGGAGACGGCCCGGCTATTACATTTGGCGGCGGGATAATCGCATTCCAAACATACGATTTTCGCCTTGTGGCCGATCTGCGGTATTCCCTTGTCTTCGTCGGCGAGGCGGATATCGATTGGGACGAGAAAGAGGATATGGGCATCCAGCATAGCCTTTCCTTTACAATAGGCATTATGCGAAAAGATATTGGTGGCGACCGAAGCTCCGGTTTGTGCTGTATGCCGTGGTAAAAAATTGATTTTCGCGCGCAGGGGGCGTCGGAACCACACCCCTCCCCCACCCAAAAAAAACTGAAAAAAATATTCGCCTGCGATAGAACCTATTGCACGAATTCGAGATTGCTGATTTTTGATAGAAAACAAGAAATCTCGATCAAAATTATTTAAAACAAGTATCATCGGGAAATAACTTGTTTTTGATGAAAGAAGTAATTATAATTAGCAGCTTGAAGAAACTAAAAGAACGGCATGGCACTCCCTATGCCCCATCTATGATGGTCCACGTTCAAAGGAGAGTGATGGAGGAACAGAAAAAACGTTATGAAATGCCCACAATCTTCAGCCCGGAAATCGATGAAGGTCTTCTCGACACGCATATTGCAAAGGTTGAGAATCTCATAATTTCGGTTGGCGGCGAGATGATCGGCAAAGATATCTGGGGTTTGCGAACCCTCGCTTATAAAGTTAAAAAACACGAGAGCGGGTATTACGTGTTCTACTATTTCGATGCAGAACCGACTGCCCCTCACAAAATCCGCGATGCTCTGATGTTAAAGGAGGACGTGATTAGACATATGATCGTCGTCAGTGAGCATATGCCGGAATCGATCGAGAAAGGGGACAAAGATGCAACGGTCATCGGGGAAATCTAAGGGCAGAAAACCTGCAAGATTCAAGGTGCGGAGAAGGACTTGCCTTTTCTGCGACGAGCCGGATATCGTCATCGACTACAAAGATGTCCCGCTTATGAGGAAGTATATATCGGACCGCGGAAAGATCGTAGCCCGGCGCGTGAACGGCAACTGTTCGAAACATCAAAGGCGGATCGCTCACGCTATCAAAAGAGCACGTTCCATCGCTTTGGTGCCATTTAAAGTCGATGTCTACCGGTAAGGGGGCAAAATGAAGATTATCATCACAGAAGATGTTAGAAGCCTCGGTAATGCCGGCGATATCGTCGATGTATCCGATGGTTATGCGCGTAACTTTCTTATCCCAAAAAAACTCGCGGTCAAAGCCGTCAAAAGTAATCTTGCTAACGTCGAACAGATCAAGGTTACGAGAGCCAACCGCGAAGAAAAACGCAAACGCACCCTCTCCTTACTCGCAGAGAAGCTCGATGGTTTCAGCATCGACATCCAGGTTCAGGTGGGCGAGGAAGACAAGGTTTTCGGCGCCGTTACGACGCATATGATAACCGATGCGCTGCGAAATAAAGGGTTCAATATCGATCGAAAGACCATCCAACTCGAAGAACCGATTAAACAACTCGGCGTGTATAACGTCGAGGTCAAGCTACATGCCGAGGTTCGACCACAGATCAGAGTCTGGGTAGTCAGCGCCTGAGGCAGTAGTGAACTGCCCGCTTTTTTGGAGGCTGATGCTCGCCCACGTCGCGGCGGATTTTGCATTCCAGCCAGACGCTTTGATTATCGCAAAGCGAAAGGTCTGGGGGATAGCTATCCATGTCGGCATTTTCGCGGCGGCGATGACGGTTACACTTCGCGATTATCTGGAATCGAGGACGGTCGTTATAGCAGTGTGCTCTTTGGTGCTGTTTCACTTCGGTGTGGACCTCGCTAAAAGCCACCTCCAGAAAAAGATCGGTCGGGAATCGCTGTGGCTATTTACGGGTGATCAAATGTTGCATATCGCAAGCCTGCTTGTGGTCTCGCATATCCTGCAGTTCCGGGTGATCGATTATATGCCGGCATATGGGCCGTTGGCTTTAGCGATAGTGGCGGTCTGGGGCGGACCTGTTATTTTCGAGATCGTTAAGGCCGAGGTTACCGGCAGCTATTTAAAACCAAATGTAATTCTCGGCCAAAAGCGCGGTTATCTTTCTCTTATGGAAGGCGGAGTCCTTTTCACGATAGGGCTTCAGTTCGGATGGTTCATTTTCGGTCTTTTGATCCTCGTGCCGAGGATAGTCGGATGGTTCAAGGGGCGCGAGATCGGGATCGCTCCATATTGTTGGGGGTTCGCTTTCGTGCTCGGGCTTATCGCGCGATTTATTCTTTTACAAAGATGAAGCTACTTATTATTGAAAGCCTTGCAATCGATAGCGTATCTAACGATATGGTCGTTGTGTTACGCGTCGAGGAGGATGACGATATCATTCCTATCTGGATTGGTAACCACGAGGCTATCTCGATAGCATTGGGGCTTTCAAATTTTGAACCTCCTCGCCCGCTAACACACGATCTCATCGTGAATCTCATCACGGGGCTGGAGGCCGACATCGAGCGCGTCGTGATCACGGCCATTCAGGATAACACCTATTATGCCCTGCTTTATGTTCAAAAAGATGGTGATCTCATCGTCGTGGACTCGCGCCCATCGGACGCCATAGCCCTGGCGGTCCGCACAGGCGCACCTATATTCATGAAAGACGAAATCCCGACGATCAGTTCCGACCCAAATGACGAAAAAAGACGAAAACTCGAAAAGAAGCTCAGGAGAATTAATCCGGAACAACTTCTCGGAGGTTAGATGATTAAAGAATTCCACGGAAAGAAGCCGGCGATTCACGAGAGCGCATTCGTCGCCGAGAACGCGACCCTCATCGGCGATATCGAAATCGGCGCCGATTCGAGCGTTTGGTTCGGTGCGGTTCTTCGCGCGGATATCAACTCGATCGTTATCGGAGACCGGACGAATATCCAGGACATTTGCGTCATCCATGTCGATGAGGATAAGCCGGTCGTGATCGGAAACGACGTTACCATCGGACACGCGGCGACGATCCACGGATGCACGCTCGAAGATTGCTGTCTCATCGGTATGGGAGCCGTCGTTCTCGACGGCGCGATCATTGGGACCGGCAGCATCGTCGCGGCCAATGCGCTGGTTACACCGGGAAAGCGAATTCCACCGCATACCCTCGTCGGAGGCGTCCCGGCGAAACTTATGAGAAAGCTCTCTGAAGAGGATTTTGAAAAACTCAAACAACACGCTTTAACATATGCACAGCTCGCGAAAAAACATGAAGAAGCTTAGTTTTATCTTCGTCATTCTTTCGGCGGTGAGCCTTCTCGGATGGGTCGATCCGGAGTTCGTGGCCGAAAAATTCGAGTCGGCGATGTCCACCTTCCGCAGCGGCGATTATTCTATCGCCCACGAGCAATTCACGAACCTTCTCATGGATTCGCGTGGAACCGAGAACTACTCGATGACGCGGTTTATGGTTGGATTAAGCTCATATCGCAACGGCGATTGGCAATCTTCGGCGAGGGAGTTCGGCGAATATGTAAAGAGCTTTCCGGGGTATCCAATAGCATCGACAGCGAGGTTGTATCAGGGCAACGCGTTATATTTTGAAGGCGATAATGTTCGGGCGGTCGAGGCCTATCTTTCCGCGATCGATATCGCCGGGGATGATAAACCGGAGATCGCGGAGATCGCCGGGCAATCGGCGAGGAATTTACTTTGGGGGCACCTTTCCGACGACCAGCTTATGCTTTTGGCCAACAGAACAGAGGGCGAATCGTCGCAGTTCGTGGATTTCATTCGAGTTAAGCGCTACGCCGCACGCGGCGAAAATCGCCGTGCACTCGAGATATGTAATCGCAGCCTGGAAAATCGGTCGAGATCGCCATTCTCCGACAGCCTTAAGGCGTTGAAGAACGGGCTTTCGGGCGCGATCTCGGATAAATTCACCATCATTGTCCTCGCGCCGACTTCGGGTGCCTATGCCGAATACGGCGTCGGCATGGCAAACGGCGTGCGCATGGCGGTCGATAGGTTCCGCAGGGAAACGGGGACAAATATCGAGGTGATCGTTGAGAACACCGCCGCCGATCCGTTGGTCGGCGCATACGCATGTAAGGCCGCATTGAGCGCGCAGGCCCCGATCGCCGTTATCGGGCCTCTGCTTTCCGATGTCGCCGTGCCGATAGCTATCTGCTGCGACCGAGAACGTGTTCCGCTTATAATGCCGACCGCGAGCAAGGACGGCCTCGCAGGGATTTCGCCATATGTGTTCCAGGTCTCGCCGCCGCAATCGGTCGGGGCGAAAGCGCTTTCGCGTTATGCCTTCGATTCGCTCGGTGTAATGCAGTTTTCCGCGATTGCACCGGACGATGCCGTTGGGCGAAAGGCGGTGGATGCCTTTGCGAAAAGTATCGAGACACTCGGAGGAGAGATGTCGAGTGTAGCGTATTATGCCGAGGGGACGATCGATTTTTCTGAGCATCTGAAGACGATTAAAAAGCCGTATTACGAAGCGGCAAAACGCTTCTTCCCTCACGCCGAAACGACCGATACGCGGTTCTATAAGCCGGATTTCTCCGTTCGTTCGGAGGACGAATGGATCGTCGATGTTCCCGGTCTTTTAGTGCCGGCATATTATGAAGACCTTTTGAATATCCTTCCGCAGATTCCATTTAATTACATGAACGCCAGAATATTAGGCGAAAATGGTTGGCTCATCGACGAGCTTTCATCGATGGATGGATCGCATCTGGACAGCGCGATCGTTGTCCCGGACGATTTCTGGATCGATAGCGGAAGCTCGATGTGGTCCGCCTTCTCGAAGGGGTATAAGAAGGATTACGGCAGTGTCCCAAGCCGCGTTTCAGCCTTGGGATACGATTCGGCAAAACTGGTGCTCGGCGGCATTCGGAATGGGATAATCACGCCCGATCAGCAGCGCGATTTCCTCTCTGCAACGCGCGGATTTATTGGTCCGAGCGGGAGTATCACATTCGACGAGACCGGCACGAACATCGATGTTTCTTTGATCAGGTTCAACCGCAATAAACCGGAGAAAATAAAGTAGGAATAACTATGTCGAAAGAACCGATACTGCGAATCAATCAACCGGATGGAACGATTCAGGATATCTCGGTCGAGGAGCTTTGCGCAAGCAATCATCTGACATATCAGGCCCTGGTGACCCTTTTGGTCAGGAAAGGCGTTATATCGCAGGATGAGTTGCTCGACGAGGTTATGCGGGTTCAGAAGGAGCGTCTTGTAGAGGATGCCTGAGTATTCCTGGACCGAGCGACCTGCGGATAAGTTCAAGGGCCGCAAAATCTTCGGGATAGTTGTGATAATCCTGACCGGCGTCGCGATTTTTCTCGGCTCGTACGATAACTGGATATTTGCGATTATCTCGATCGTTCTCATGATTTTCGCTTCGTCGAAGTTCTTTTTTAAGACCCATTATTATGCGGACGATATCGGAATCGGGGAGAAGTTCCTCGGGTATTCCAGAACCCGCAAATGGAGGGAGTTTCACCGCGTCGATGTCGGCGAGAAGGCCGTGTTTTTGTCGCCATTCGCCGAACCGAGACGCCTCGATAACTATCGGGGATGGCTCGTTCCTACGCCATCGGACGAGGTGAAGGAGTTTATCGCCCAAATGGTTAACGAGGCGAACAAAACGGAATCGAAAAAACCGGATACGGAGGCTCGAGATTCAAGAGAATTTCTGGAATGTTAATTGGGACACGGAGTTAGCTGACGAGCTTAGCGATGAAGAACTTGCGCTTTTCGACAGGATAGCGAAGGAGATAGCCGAACGACAACTCACAGTCCCCGCGCTCCTTTTGATCGAGGGTCTCAAGCCCTTGAATTGGATAACGAGCCAATTTATGCTGTTTTTGGAACCGATAACTGTATATATTTTTAGTTTTAAGCAATTACAAACAATACGAAGGGCATTGCAGAAACGCGAGGCGATGGAGGAACTCGCCCGGCGTATCGAGGATGCCGAAGTTAAATACGGCCATAAGAAAAAAAAGAGGAATAGGAATAAAAAGGAGACCGGATGAACAAAAAACCTGAAGATATCAAGGTAATCCTCGCGACGGATTGCGGTTCGACGACCACCAAGGCCATTCTTATCACCCTTCAGGACGGCGAATATCGGCTCGTGATCCGGGGCGAGGCCCCCACGACGGTCGAAGCGCCATTCGAGGACGTTACGATGGGCGCATTGAATGCGATTACCGAAGTATCCGAGCTTGCCAATCGCAAGCTTATCGACGAGAACGACCGGATTATCCGGCCCTCGAATGGGGATGAAGGCTCGGATATTTATATCTCCACATCGAGCGCCGGCGGCGGATTGCAGATGATGGTCGCCGGTGTCGTGCGAAGCATGACGGCCAAATCTGCGGAAAACGCGGCTCTCGGCGCTGGGTCTATTGTTATGGATGTCATCGCGTCGAACGACAAGCGCCCGGCGCACGAGCAGATCGAGCGAATCCGGCAGCTTCGGCCCGATATGATCCTCCTTTCAGGAGGGATCGACGGCGGCACCGTTTCGCATGTGGTCGAACTGGCGGAGCTTATCTCCGCCGCAGACCCGAAACCGAGGCTCGGTATAGGCTATCATCTTCCGGTTATATTCGCCGGCAATATCGATGCGTGGGAGAGCGTCCGCGATATCCTCGAAAAGAAAGTCGATCTGCGACTTGTGGAGAATATCCGGCCTACCCTGGAGGAGGAGAACCTCAAACCGGCACGCGAGATGATCCATAACCTGTTTATGGAGCACGTTATGGCGCAAGCGCCGGGATATAAAAAGCTCATGAACTGGACCGACGCTCCGATTATGCCGACTCCGGGCGCGGTGGGCGTGATAATGAAGCGCGTCGCGGAAGAAGAGGGCATACAGGTCCTCGGCGTCGATATCGGCGGCGCGACGACGGACATCTTCAGTGTGTTCAAAAATCCAACGTTCGATTCATCGAAACCCGAAAACGAGAAGGACAACCCAAAAACATTCTTCAATCGCACCGTTTCGGCCAACCTCGGGATGAGCTACTCGATCAGCAATGTCTTCAAAGAAGCCGGTTTGGAGAATATTATGCGCTGGGTGCCATTCGTGATGGACGAGGTCGATCTGCGAAATCAGGTTAAGAACAAGATGGTTCGTCCGACGACTATACCTCAGGCGATGGAGACATTGATTTTAGAGCAGGCCGTCGCACGGGAGGCTTTGCGCTTGGCCTTCATTCAACATAGAAGTTTCGCCACGACACTCAAGGGCGTGCAAAAAAAGCGCACGATCTCGGAGACATTTTCACAGTCCGTGGAGGACTCGCTGGTCGATTTGATGGGTCTGGATATCCTTATCGGATCTGGCGGCGTGCTTTCACATGCGCCGAACCGCAATCAGGCGGCGATGATGATGCTCGACGCATTCCAGCCCACCGGAATAACGCGGCTGGCGGTCGATTCGATCTTTATGATGCCGCAACTCGGGGTGCTTTCGACTATTCATCCGAAGGCCGCGACGGAGGTTTTTCATAAGGACTGCCTTATCTATCTCGCGTCTTCGATAGTGCCGGTCGGAACCGCCAAACCGGGGCAATCGACCGGAAAATACAGGATCGAGACCGAGGGTGGCGAGGTTTATGAGGGCGAGCTTAAGATCGGCGAGATGAAGATGTATCCTCTGGGTGTCGATGAATCGGCGAAGCTCGTGTTCCATCCGACCCACGGTTTCGACATCGGTGGAGGCAAGGGCAAGGAAATCGAAGAGACCATTTACGGTGGCACCGTCGGCATCATTCTGGACGGACGCGGCAGGCCGTTATATATGCCCGAAGACAATGCCGAAAGGGTCGCAGCGCTTAAAAAATGGCTGCTTACCCTCGAAGTCTATCCGAAATCTGCAATCGACCGTTAAACAAGGAGCATTTTATGGGACACATTTATACACCCGGACTCAAGGTAGCCGAATATACAAGGGTATCGAAGCGCAGAATCCTTCCGCTGAAGGGCGAGGTCGTTGTCGGGGTGGGCGATATTGTCGATCCTCAGGATGTCGTCGCGAGAACCGAGCTTCCGGGCAATGTCGATCAGATCAACGCCACGAATCTTCTCGGAGGCGATCCGGAAGACCTTCGGAACTTCTTGATTGTCGATCTCGGACAACCAATCAAAAAGGGCGATATCTTCGCTCAGAACAAGGGTTTCTTCGGCACCGGTCTTTTCAAAACTTCGCTCAGAATGCCGTTCGACGGCGCGGTCGAATCCGTGAGCAAGATTACTGGGAATGTGATTCTCCGCGCCAAGCCCATTCCTGTCGAGGTTACAGCTTATCTTGCCGGCGAGGTAACCGAGGTCGTCCCGGAGGAGGGTGTCGTTGTCGAGAGCAACGCGACCTTCATTCAGGGCATCTTCGGAATCGGCGGCGAGCGATTCGGCGAGATCGTTATCGTCACTCCAGAACAAAAAAGCGACCTCACCGAGGACCTTATCCACGAGGATCATCGCGGAAAAGTGCTGGTCTGCAGCCGCAAGGTAACCGCAAAAGCATTCAACAAGGCTATCGATGTCGGCGCGAAGGGCATTGTCGGAGGCGGCATCGACGACCGCGATCTCAGGGGTATCCTCGGCATGGATATCGGCGTCGCGATCACAGGCTCCGAGGATATTTATACATCGCTTATCGTTACCGAGGGCTTCGGAAATATTCCAATGGCCGAGAGCACATTCGAGCTTTTCAAAAAGTATGAGGGATTCGGTGCGAGTATCAACGGAGCCACACAGATTCGCGCCGGTGTAATCCGGCCCGAGATCGTTATCGCTCAACCGAAACCGCCGGATGGATTTACCGAGCCTGTCGAGGCGACCGCCGGTCTTGATATCGGCAGCGTGGTCAGGGTAATAAGGGTTCCGTATTTCGGATTGCTTGGCGAGGTTATCGGATTGCCGCCAGAACTTTGTGTTCTGGAAAGCGGTTCGAAGGCCAGGGTCCTCGAGATTCGTTTCGCCGATGGGCGGGAGGAGATCATTCCACGCGCGAATGTCGAGACTATCGAAAAGTAAAGGGATTTATCTGTATAATTCCCTTGCGTGAAAGTGTAGAAATGGTATATTGGGTCATATTAAAATTTGAATAATATAAACTAAAAAATAAATACCGGCTTCGGGCCAAGAATAAACGAAAGGAGACAGGATGCACCTTCCGAAGGTAAAGGCCGTTGCGATTCCTATGATTATCGCACTGGTCTTACTTGCCATTTCGGGGTGTAGACAGGAATCGACGGCGCCTGCCGTTCCAACCGATGTCCAGTTTATGGATATACCCGACGACAACGGGACAAACGTGGTTCTTTCGTGGACACACTATAAAGCCTCGTTGGCACGGCAATACAATATCTATTACTCGACCGATAAGGACTCCATCGAAGACGAAGAGCTCATGAAAAAGCTGACACCGATAGAGAGATCGGTTCAGGCTTCCGTCACATCGATCGGGGATTCTATAACGGAGAACGTGTGCGACCTCGATTATTATCTCATCCTGAAAGACACCGATACAGAGACACCGCAGATCGATATCGTAAAAGCCACCGATGCAAATCAGGATTCACTGAAGAAATTCGGTGAAAAGATTATCCTGGTTGAGGGCGGCCTTTTCCCTGTGTCGGAATCGACGATACCTATCGTAAATGCGCAGGGCAACTTTTATCGTATCAAGGATCCGGGAGACATCGGATTATCGATTAAGACCACCGTCGAAAACTCCAATATCGTCACCGATTCGACAGGATTTGCACTCGAAGAGAGCGACGAATCGGTGATTTTCGATATCGAGCTTTCCAAAAAAGAGCTCGCTTTCCGCGAAGCCGGAGACAGGATAGTCGAATACGATCCGTCGATGAGCGATTATTTCATCAAATACGGCGAAGAGATCGTCGGTGTCGTCACCGAGAAAAACCGCTACACCCTGAGCACTACTCGTTTGCAATCGGTAATCCGAGGGACTATCGAGAGCGGCGTGGAATATCACTACAGGGTCGTCGCCGATAACACCCAAGGGAACACAACTCCGACCGATGTTATGAGTTTCACGCCACAGAATGAGCCTCCGATGCCGCCGGCGAACACCTCGGCGAGATTCGATTCCTCGAAGGGCGAAATTCTTTTTTCGTGGGTCGGTTTTAACCCTGGACTTGGTGCATTTATAGATGTGCGTGAATACAGAATTCGCCGCTATGAAGCTGGAGACACGCTTTGCGAGAGCGGCGAGATAATCGCTGGATACGGCTCCGAACACAGCGAATCTATGGTAAAAGGCATATTCGGTATCGACGACATGTTCTATATCGAATCATTCGACAATTCGGATCAGCGCTCCGTCAGCGAGCCTTTCGGCGTCGCTTTGGATGTCTTTTCACCGCCGGAGATTGTCGAAGAACTCGGCGTCGTCGATGTCGATAACGACGACGGCAGTGGATTATCTGTTATCTGGGGCAACCCGGAAATCGCGTTGGACATCGGCGTGAAAGACCCTTCACCGAAATTCGTCGATAAAAAACTCCCGGATGGATACTACCTGATCGAAACCGAAGAGGGAAAACGAATTCAGCATTTCGAGCCGGGAGACAGCACGATCCCGATCGATGCAAATCGAATAACCGATGTGAAACAATCGGTTATTTCAGATGTATTCGATGTCACCGTTTCGTATCGGATATTCAAAAACGATAAACAAGACGTGTTTTATGCCAAAATCAAGCTCGACGACGGCAAATTCGAAAACGATTTTCAATCGATTGGCTTTTTCGAGTTCGAGTGTATTTCCGCCGGAGAGCACACATTCGAAGCCGTTCTGCTGAACAAGGCGGCGAAAGAACTGGAGAATCCCGAAGCATGGACAACCAAAACCGTCGATATCCATAAACATGAAGTAATCCGAGACGAGAGGTCGTCGGAGATCGTCGAGGTCTGGCGCACCAATCCGGAGATCGAAAAGAACGGCGAGGTTCTACTTGCGGGAGTGCCCGGTTTCGATCCGAAGAACAAAAATACATTCGAGAAAGTCGGGATGGCTTCCGTGACCGCACGGCAGTTACGCGACTCATTCGCGGACAGCCTTCGCGATAAGGGCGAATACTACTATTTCGTGCGTGAGAAAGGCGACGACGGCTCGTTCGTCGATAGCGACATCTTCGGTCCGAACACGCCAAGATCGCAGTTCTTCCATAAGGAGAAGGCGATGGTGCTGGCGTTGGTTATCCTTTTCGTCGTCTTCGTGAATGTCTTCCTCACACTTGCTCGAAAGGGCAGAACCTTCTATCTTCGCCCGATAGCTGGTATTTCTCATCTCGACGAGGCTCTCGGTCGCGCTACCGAGATGGGCAGGCCGATTCTTTATATTCTCGGCCTCACCGGAATCGGCGATATCGCCACACTGGCCGGACTGACAATCCTCGGCAGGGTAGCCAAAAAGGCCGCAGAATTCCAGACGCGAATTATCGTGCCGTGTGTAAATCCCATCGTGATGATCGTCGCTCAGGAAACGGTAAAAACGGCCTGCATGGACGCCGGACGACCCGACCTATATAACGAGGACGACGTTTTCTACGCCGCCGGAAGCCAGTTTTCCTATGCGGCGGCGGTCGCTGGTCTCATGGTTCGTTACAAAACCGCAGCGAATTTCTACATGGGCATGTTCTTCGCCGAATCGCTTATCCTAACTGAAACCGGCTCGATGACCGGATCTATTCAGATCGCTGGAACCGACGCAGTTACACAAATCCCGTTCTTTATCACGACATGCGACTATACCCTGATCGGCGAGGAGCTATATGCGGCATCCGCTTATCTTTCTCACGATCCGCTGCAGGTCGGAACATTAAAAGCGCAGGATATGCTCAAGGCCATTTACATGGTCGTAATCGTTCTTGGAACGGTTGCTATGACAAGCGGGTTCATGTGGTTTGTTAACCTCTTTAAAATCCGGCTGGAACAGTAAGGAGGCCTTATGCTTTGGAAAAAACAGATACCTCTCGCGATCACATTTATAATGGGGCTGGTTTTCGGGATACAGTATTTCGTGCCGCATCGGATCAGCGATAACCTCTTCTATTCATACATCGATTGGGGAATCGTTATCGGGATATTCGGCGCAATCCTGGCCTTTGTCAGCTTCTATCGCGCACATATCGTGCGAATCAAGAGGAAGGCCCCGGCATGGCCGTATTCCCTTATCGCCATAGCCGTTTCCCTCATCATGATTCTCTTTGGATTTATTCAAGGAAAAGAATCGGGGTCGGTCTTCTCGAACATGTATTTTTACGTCCTCGTTTCTATCGAGGGAACGATGTTCAGCCTTCTTGCGTTTTACATATCGAGCGCTGCGTATAGGGCATTCCGCGCCAGAAGCATGCAGGCTACCGCCCTTCTTATCGCAGCTATAATCGTCATGCTCGGTCGAATTCCACTCGGCGACCAGATTAGCCTATGGAAACTCATCTGGCCAAGCGCTCCAGCCTTCTCCGATATTGCAAACTGGATACTAACCGTGCCGAACATGGCTGCCAAAAGGGCTATGCAGCTTGGTATTGGCCTGGGAGTCATGATGATGAGCCTTAAAATCGTCCTCGGGATCGAAAGGTCCTATATGGGCGGGGGAGATTAAGGGAGAAAAAATGGCTGAAATTACTGAAAATAAAAAAACTTTCTGGGAACGGATGATGCAGATCGACCGGCGCGTGATCTACGTGATCATCGCGCTGGCAATGATCCTTCCATTCTTCTTTCAGATGGGGCTGCCAATTCCTGCGACCAAAGAGGTTAAGGATGTCTACGACTATATAGAATCCCTCACCCCAAACGACGTGGTGATTCTATCGGCGGACTTCGATCCATCGGTGTCCCCCGAGCTTCTGCCAATGTTCGAAGCGACGTTCAGGCATTGCCTCAAAAAGGGCGTGAAGGTTATCGCTATTAGCCTTCTCGTTCAGGGCCCGGGCATTATGGAACCTGTTATCCATGCGGCGGCGAAGGATTACCACAAGATCAACGGGGTCGATTATTGCTTCCTCGGATGGCAATATGGATACGTGCTGGTGATTATCAATATGATGGAGAACCTGAAAGAGACGTTCCCTGTTGACTATTACGGCACGCGTTCGGACCAGCTGCCGATGCTTCGCGGAGTCAATAAGTATAACGACTTCGACCTCATCGTGTCGATGACAGGAGCTTCGGTTTTTCTGGCGTGGTTGGTGTATGCCCACGAGCCTTACAACGTTCCGATGGCCTGCGGCGTGACGGCCGTTTCGGCAGCCGATATATATCCGTATATCCAATCGGGTCAGTTCATTGGAATGCTCGGCGGGCTTAAGGGCGCTGCCGAATACGAGACATTGCTCGATGAAAAGCGGATGGCGACGATGGGAATGGAGGCCCAGAACTGGGCACACATCATCATCATCCTATTCATCATAATCGGGAACATCGGTTACGTAATAATCGGCAGAAAGAAATAGGAGGATTAGACATGCATATCACAGCGAATCCATGGATTTGGATCGGAGTATTTTTTACCTTTTGCGTGTTGAGCTTCCTGTATAAGGACAACCCCTTCTACAAACTGGCCGAGCACGTAACGGTAGGAGTTTCCATCGGCTATTTCATTGTCATATGGTGGACGAACACCGTTTATCCGAGGTTCATCATACCCGTTTTCGAGAACCACCACTTTATACTTATAATCCCGGCGATACTCGGTTTGATGATGGTTCTACGTCTCGTTCCGAAGTATAGCTGGCTTTCCAGGTACGCCATTTGTTTCACCATCGGAGGCGGAGCCGGAATGGGAATCCCTCGAAGCATGCAGGCTTCAGTTCTGCGTCAGCTCGAGGCGACCATGCTGCCTCTCAGTTTTACTACGACCGGCATCAATAATATAATCATCTTCCTCGGCGTGCTCGCCGTGCTTTTATATTTCTTCTTCTCGAAGGAGCACAAGGGCGTTTTCGGCGGCGTCGCAAAGGTCGGGATTTGGTTCTTGATGGTCGGTTTCGGCGCGACGTTTGGATACACCGTCATGGGACGACTTTCGCTCTTCATCGGGCGGGTTCTTTTCGTCCTTCAGGATTTCTTGGGTATCAATCTGGCGGGATAGACTACGTTGCGAATTGGATTAACGAAAATCGTGGCGGCGTTCGTTCTAACGAGCGCCGCCTTTGCATTAGAGGTTCCGGATACGGGGCTTTTGTTCTCTTTTTTCAAGGAGAGACTCACCCCCTCGATGGAGTGGCGCTGCGAATCGAACTGCATCGTAGCCATCGACGGCGACTCGACCTTTTTTTCACAGAGATCGACTATATCTATCGCGCCGGGCGGTGCAAGCGGCGCCGAACCCGGAAACTCATTCGCGCTGTCGAAATCCGATCTCTTTCTGCCCATAGAGTTGACACGGGCGGAACCGGATTCGGTCGCGGTAAATAAAACTCGCACGCGATACGGCGGAATAATGTGCTGGAAAATGAAGCTTTTTCAGGGTGATAACAAGTTCGATGTTCTGGTTTCCGGCGACGGTATTTTTCGGATCATGAAGATGGAGCATAAGCCGCGCGGATCCGCAAAATCGCAGGACGAATGGATTTTCACCGAGATCGAAAAGGGGAAAGACATCCCGGTTTCGATGAAGCGGACGGTAGATTTTGATTGGGGCGGAAGAAACACGTCGGTGGTGTCCACTATCGAGTTTCAGAATCCAAAAGCGGTAATCCCCCGAACGCTGAGATAATTCGCGGCGATACCCGGCATTTGCATCTCCTCGTGATAAAAGACCATCCCCTCGGCGATCGATCTTTTTCCGTTAAGGCTATCGGCAATCGCGAAACCGACCGGAGAAAGCAAGAGCGCGCTTTCGTTCGATTCTAAAAAAAAGACGCCGTTCGATTTTGTCAGCCGCCCGCCGACGCGAACCGTATCGTCGGCAAATAAAGGCGGATCGGCGACGACCTCCTCGATCTTCGCCTTTGCGATGCCCTCCGACCTCTCGCCAAAATCGACCCGTCCACCACATGAACAAAATAAAAGCGAGATCAACATAATCGATATTGTCGAGGCGGTTTTTTTCATGGTATAATAAGAATTCGATCCTCGAACGGCGGGACCTTCGCACCATCGCCGCGAAGATAATCGATCACGATATCGTCGATCGGTCTTCCGCGCTCGGATCGAACGTCGCTCATCCAGGGATATCCGAATCCGCCGCGAGCGAGGAAATCGCTGGTAACGACGGTGTATTCGCGACCCGATTCGATCTTCTCCAAACCAACGCGAAATTCCCGGACGGCATTCCCCTTCTTGATTATCCCGGTTCCATCGTCTTCGATGGTCTGGATGCCTTTGCTCTTGTCGATAATCACCCTCGCACCCGCTATTTGAAGGAATCCTCCGAATCGGCCTCCAAGAAAGAACGCCGCCCGTTCGAGCGTCTTTTCAAGAACGGCGCCGGATATCTTCACCACCACCGCGCGATCTCCATAGGGAATCATGTCGCGGATGTCGCGGTCGGTCAATGGGCCGGGCGGGATTATTCGATCCCCGAAGAACGTTCCGGCGGGCAAAATCGCCATATCTGCATCGGGATACGCTTTGAATATGGCATCGCATACGAGATTCCCCGCGTTCGATTCGCCGGAATTCAGGATGACATAGCGCGCATCGAGTTCGGTTTCGATGGTTTCGAGCGTTTCCGGCGGAGCGAGAGAATCCATGTAACCCGCGACGATTTCGTATATTTCCGGATCGGGCGAGATGCTCTCGTCGATAGCGATGGGCTGCCATGAATACGAGGTCATGATCCCGATGTCGTTCCATTTTGTGAGAATAACGCCCAACATGGCTCCACGACCGCATGTGCGGAAGATCGGTGTGTTGCGCCCATCCTCGCCGGGGACCTCGATCGGGTCGCCGAAGCAATTCTCCGATTTGCTCGATATAATAAGGTCGATATCGCAGATTCCTTCGGCGAGTATTATATTGTCTTCCATGTCGAGTTGCGATAGCATGACTATGATGTCGCACTTTTCGCCGAGGATTTCCACGGTTTGGCGAGCGGTAGTGTAAAGGTCGTCCTCCAGCTCGATCTGGTCGATGACGCGCCCTTCCTGCGCAAGCTTCGATGGAAGAATGCCGAAAACGCCGACGATGATTCCGCTTCGCTCGGTAGTTGTATATTGAACGACATGGCGGCAGGTCTTGCACTGAGGCGGCGCGATCATATTCGAGAGAACGATCGGGAATCGCGCGAGACGGCCAATATTATCGAGTCTCTCCTCGCCCATAGCGAGTTCCTCTTTGCCGAGAAGCATCGCGTCGTAGCGCATCCGGTTCATCGATTCGACACCGGGTGCCCCGTCGAACGCCGCGTAATTCGCGCCCGCAAAGTGATCCCCCGTATCGAGCAGGATAAAGCGATCCTCGCGAAGGCGCAGATCGCGAACCGCTTTCGATAGTCGCGCCGCGCCACCTATCGATCCGGAGTCGTCCTCTATCGGTGTCGATTGGCTGTTAAAATTCGTTGTAAATGCAAATGTGATACTGTGCTCCGTGCCGAGCACCGATGCTGCGGCGAGGAGGATTGTTATGCTGATCGAAGCCAAAATTATGCGTAATTCGAGAACCGCCGGATAGCCTGTATTTTTTAATCCTATCATAAAACCTCTTCGTAAATTACGCCAATCACCTCAATCATACAAGCATAAATACGAATTTTTGGGTTAATGACACCGATTTAAGCAAGATATTTTGTAAAGGTCTATGCTCATTTTTCAGCAATCTCCATTATATTCTAAAACAGTGGGGTTACCATGTCCCTTTACCGGACAAATTTGAGGATGAGGAATTTCTATATGACTTTAATTGCGAATATTTTTTTAAGAAAACGAAAATAAAGGGTAATTCGTTTAGAATGGCGTCTCGCCATATTCTGCAACATCTTTAACAATCAATTTTTATCGGCTTTCACATGTTATTTATCGTTTTTCGATAAATAGTTCTTGACATTCGTTTTTTCATGTTTATACTTGCCTTCGAGAAACGAAATAAAAACTTTTTTAGGAGGCAAAAATGAAAAGAGAAAGAAACACAAAAAGAGCTTACAGGGTTATCGAGACAATCGGCAATTGGCTCATGGCAGTCGCGATGTTCGTATCGCTGAATCTGATTTTCTTCTATCAACCGGCGCAGGGATGTTTCGTGCTGCCGCTTGCGAATCGAGTTTCAGTCGAATCCGTCGCCGAAAATGGAATCGAAACGGATTTCGCCGTAATTGAAGTTGAAATAAACGACAAGTTTTAATTTAACAAACCAACGAAGGGGGAAATTATGAATAAGATTCAAAAGCACAGCCGCACGATCAGAATTATCGGGCAATTCGTATTCTGGGCGACAATCGCCTGGGCGATTATATTCCCATTATTAATGATGCTACCATCCAACCCAGATACGCAATTTAGCCTTAACGGAACCGAGTTTGATCTTCAATCTATGGACACCGGCAATAAAGTGACGCTCTCGTTAATCGCTGTATTAGCGTCTTTAGTTTTGGCTTACGGCGCTTATCATTTTTACAAGTTATTCGGGCTCTACGAAAAGGGAATCATCTTCGCAAAAGAGAATGTCCAACATATCAGCGCAATCGGTAAAGCCCTCATCTTATGGTTCTTTGCAGGAATCCTTATCGATCTTGGGAAAATCACCCTTAGCGAATTCGTAAAAGGCCCAACAGGCATAAACCTGGACCTAAGCTCGTTACTAATCGGCGCGACGATTTTCCTCTTCGCCCGCGTGATGGACGAAGGCCGCAAACTCCGCGAAGAACAAGAACTTATCGTTTAAGGGGAATAATGAGAACCGAAAGAAACACAAACAGAGCTTACAGGGCTATCGAGACAATCGGCAATTGGCTCATGGCAGTCGCGATGTTCGTATCGCTGAATCTGATTTTCTTCTATCAACCGGCGCAGGGATGTTTCGTGCTGCCGCTTGCGAATCGAGTTTCAGTCGAATCCATCGCCGAAAATCAAATCGATACGGATTTCGCCGTAATTGAAGTAGAAATAAACGACAAGTTTTAATTTAACAAACCAACCAAGGAGGAAATTATGGAAAGTATCCAAAAAAGCAGGGGCACATTTAAACAAATAGGTCAAATCATCTTCTGGATAGCGATCGCTTCTACGATTTTAGTGCCGCTATTTATCATGCTCTGTTCTAACCCTGATGCGTTTATGAAAGTGAGAGGTATTGAATATAATCTTGAATCGCTGGCCACAGGCGAAAGAGTGATATTATCATTAATGTTTATATTGATGCCCTTGGTTATCGCTTTTGGCGCTTACCACTTCTATAAGCTATTCGCGCTTTATGAGAAGGGCATAATCTTTACGAAGGAAAACATTCAGCATTTCAACGCAATTGGTGCGACATTAATTCTTTGGTGGTTTGTGGGAGTATTCATCGACTTAGGAAGAGGGTTGATTGGCCAGCATAACGGTATTAGTATATCCAGCTTTCAGCCAATTATTATGTTACCCACACTAATCGGCGCGACGATTATACAAATCGGTCGGGTAATGGACGAAGGTCGGAAACTCCGCGAAGAACAAGAACTTACAGTTTAGGAGGCAATTGTGATGTCGATTATAATAACACTGGACGTTATGCTCGCAATCAGGAAGATGCAGCTAAACGAGCTTGCGGGAAGGGTCGGGATTACGGCGCAGAACCTTTCCGTCCTGAAAACCGGCAAGGCAAAAGCGATCCGTTTCTCGACGCTCGAGGAGATTTGTCGGGCTCTCGACTGTCAACCGGGTGATATCCTGAAATTTGAACCAGCCGACCAGGAAAACTGATTCGAGCGACACATTTACGCGAAAACCCGACGCGCCCGCGCCGGGTTTTTCTTTTTATGCAAGCGGGGGAATTCGAACCCCCATGGATCGCTCCACTGGATCCTAAATCCAGCGCGTCTGCTGTCCGTAGGATCTCGCACCACGGAAACGAATTTATTTCGGAACCTTACGGCTTCCCGGCTTCACCAATGGGATTCCTTCACGGCAAAGCGGGCATTCTTCGGGTTTGAAAACCTCGATCTGTAATGTTGTGAGTGCGGCGAACGGCAGCGAGAGATTCTTGCTTCCTCCGCGATCGACCATCGCGCAACACGCCACGACCTTTCCGCCGGCTTTCTCGACCACGTCGATAACCTCTCTCGTGGATTTTCCGGTGGTTACGACATCCTCGACGACGAGGATTTTTTCGCCGCCGGAGATAGAAAAACCGCGCCGTAATGTCGGAACGCCGTCCTCTTTTTCGACGAAGATATGAGGAACTCCGAGGGCTTTTGCGACCTCCTGTCCGATAACGATCCCGCCGACCGCAGGGCTTATGACGAGATCGAACTCTATATCGGGCAACATCTTAACGAGAGTTTCGCCAGCCCATGTCGCATGTTCCGGGAATTGAAGAAGTCTGGCGCATTGGACATATTTATTCGAGTGCAGGCCGGAGCTAAGCAGAAAATGGCCTTCGAGCATAGCGCCGGTTTCTGTAAGCCTTTGGGCGATACCTTTTTCGGACATTGCAATCTCCTTTATTTCATAAACATATTGAGTTTATCGCGAGTTTTGGCGGCGGCTTCGCCCGCGACCACAGCAAAATCGTCGCCGCTTCCGGCGTATAGGATACCTCTCGAGCTGTTGACGATCGGCGGGAATCCCGATTCCGTTGTGCCGATCTTCATAATAGCCGCCGGATCGCCACCCTGTGCGCCGATGCCGGGCATGAGAAATGGCAGTTCGGGCGCGGCTTCGCGGACCTTTTCCGCCTCCGATGGATGGGTCGCACCGACGACGAGACCGATATTCTTGTTGGAATTCGTCCCGGCCATCCTTTTTGCGATATGGATGAAAATAGGTTCGCCGTCGGAAACCCTGTTTTCGAAATCGATGTATCCGGGATTGCTCGTCAAACAAAGCGCGAAGACGCCCTTATCGACATATTCGGTAAAAGGCTCGATCGTGTCTCTGCCCATATACGGGTTGACCGTCGTGCCGTCGGCGGCAAGGACCTCGAATATCGATTCGGCATATTTTTTCGCCGTGTTACCAATATCGCCGCGCTTGGCATCGAGGAGTATCGGAATCCCCGGATCGACATCTCGAATATGCCGAATAACCCGGATTAGCTGTTCGATTCCCGGCGGACCGGCAACCTCGAAGAATGCCATATTCGGTTTGTATGCGCAGACCTTATCGGCCGTTGCATCGATGATCGGAGCGAGGAAATCGAAAAGCGCGGACTCGCTCGACCGGAATTTCTCCGGCATCCTCGATATATCCGGGTCGAGGCCGACGCAGAGGCAGCTTCCCTTTTCGGTGAAATTATTCTTTATGTCCTGAAAAAAGCGGTTCACGAATCTGCCCCTTTCGCGGAGAAATTTATTTCTTTACAATTACGAAATCTGAAATCCTGCTCAATAAAAAACCGTCCTCGAAAAGGGCGGTTTTTTTTAAAAATCTAAATTCGCAAGGCTCACGTTTTCTTGATCGCCTCGGCGGTCTTATCCTTAATGCCGTACTTGCGGCGGAACTTCTCGACGCGACCGGCGGTATCGATAATCTTCTGCTTGCCGGTGAAGAATGGGTGACATGCCGAACAAATGTCCAGGCTCATCTCCTTCTTCGTGCTTCCAACGGTAAATGTGTTTCCGCAGGCGCATCTGACATTTGTTTGGTAATATTTCGGATGAATTTTTTCTCTCATATCGACACCTCCATACTAACTAAGTGCACAAAAAAGCATTCTAATTATCCGTTTCCGAATTGTCAAGTGAAATTTTCATTCTCGCTGTCGTGTAAAGGGATAATTATTAAATATTCCTGGCTTGACAGCGTATGGCGTCGCCGATATATTTCACTGATGTTTGTTGCCGAAAAAAATACAATCCGCGCCGGAGGTCAGGCGGTCATCGAGGGCGTGATGATGCGTTGCGGTTCGAGGATCGCTACTGCTGTGAGGCGAAAAAACGGGGATATTACCACGAAGGTCGAAGACAAGGTGCCGTGGTCAAAAAGAAATTCCTTTTTCAGATTACCTATAATCCGCGGCACATTAAACCTGATCGAGATGCTTTCGGTCGGTATTTCCACGCTCAACTGGTCGGCGGATATCGCCATCCAGGACGAGCTTGCCGAGACGGGTGATGCGCCACAGAAAAAGCAGAAAACATGGCCCGCGATGGTTCTCGGTATGTTGATAGGCGTCGGGCTTTTCGTTTTGCTCCCGCTGTTGATCGCCAAACTTGTCGGCCTCGAGAAGGACGCATTCTGGTTTAACCTCGCCGCTGGCGGCGTCAGGATCGTTATCTTCATGGCTTATCTTATAGGGATAAGCTTTCTTTCCGATGTTAAACGTCTATTTCAATATCACGGTGCGGAACATAAATCCATTTTCGCGTTCGAGAACGGCGATGAACTGACCATCGAAAACGCGCAGCGGTATAAGACATTTCATCCGCGATGCGGCACGAGTTTTCTCCTTATCGTCGCGGTGGTGTCGATCATCTTTTTCGCAGTAGCCGATTCTATTATCGCAGCGATTATCGGCTTTGTTCCGCAGGTGTTTGTGAGATTCGGAATGCACCTGCTTCTATGGCCGCTGCTCGCAGGTGTATGTTACGAGGTGCTCAAGGGTTCGGCATGGCTTTCAGAAAAATTTAGTTGGGCAAAAATTTTCACATGGCCTGGCCTCGCTATGCAAAGGATATCGACATCGGAACCATCGGACGATATGGTCGAGGTGGCGCTGGTCGCCCTGAAGAAGGCCGTAGGATGCGAAGGTATCAAAGTTAACGATTTGAATGACGAAGTGAATAATGTTTCTGGATAAACTAAAAAACCTTCGCGAAAGATATCAGGAACTTTCCGATGAGCTTTCAAAGCCGGAGGTTCTCTCGGATTCGAGGACGGCATCGCGTCTTGGCAAAGAATTCAATTCCATTCAAAACACACTCCCAATGATCGACGAATATGAGCAGACGATTCAATCGATCTCCGAGGCGGAATCGATAATCGAAGAAGGGGGCGACCCGGAGCTTATCGAGCTGGCTCGCGAAGAACTTCCAGAGCTTCGGGAGAATCGCGAGAGGCTCGAACACGAGTTGACTGTCGCGCTTATTCCACCCGATCCAAATGAAGGCAGCGACGTTATCGTCGAGATCCGCGCGGGCACCGGTGGACAGGAAGCGGCGCTCTTTGCCGGCGTCCTTTTTCGCATGTATAAGAGATTTGCCGAGCGGAACAAGATCAATATAAAAATCCTCGACTCGAGCCCAACCGGGCTTGGCGGTTTCAAGGAGATCGTGTTTAAAATCGAGGGCGCGGATGCATATTCATCGACGAAGTTCGAGTCCGGCGTCCACCGGGTTCAGCGCGTTCCGGAGACGGAGTCCAGCGGGAGAATCCACACCAGCGCGGCTTCGGTGGCGGTTTTACCGGCCGTGGACAATGTCGATATCGAGATCAAGGACGAGGACCTGCGAATCGATACATATCGATCGTCGGGAGCGGGAGGACAGCACGTCAACAAGACGGACAGCGCGATCCGAATTACGCATATCCCAACCGGTTTGGTCGTAACCTGCCAGGATGAAAAATCACAGCATAAAAATAAAGCTCAAGCGCTACTTGTTTTGCGCAGCCGACTCTATGCCCAACAGCAAGCCGAAATCGATGCCGAACGCGCCACTGAAAGGCGTCTTCAGGTTGGTTCCGGCGACCGCTCGGATAAGATCAGAACATATAACTATCCACAAAACCGAGTCACCGATCATCGGATAGGATATTCGGCGTATAACCTGCCAGAGGTGCTGGACGGCGACCTCGAAGCGCTTCTCGAAGCCCTGAAAAAGGCCGACATGGAAGACGCCCTGGAAGAACTCTAAAATTATGTAGGACGGGTCTCAGACCCTCCCCTATCTGAGATAGACAATCCTTTTCATCGACTTTTCACCACCAATATTTGCGCGGACGAGATAGACGCCGGAGCCAAGTGATTCTTCCGGTTGCCGGATCAGCGGCGTCGGCACGACCTGCGGGCTACCGCAGATCGTAACGGGCAGATCGGCCACCAGACGTCCGCTTATATCGAATATCTCGACGCCGACCTGCCCGGAGCCCGGACGGGCACCGACGCCCGCGACGAAAATCCTCACCACCACGCCAGTCGTTGGGACGTTCGCGAACGTCCCCTACCACCCATAAAAGGTATTCGAGCACAGCATATATATTATAAGGAGAGAATTCAATCGACGACATTAATTGAACCCCCCAACCTTTATAACCGCATTGCCAATAATTGATATATAACAACATATTACGCGCGAATATTAATATAATTAATATAAATATTAATATTTTTAATATATATCTTGACATTATTAATATCGTGATTATTATTCTTTCAACAGAAGGAGGCTTTTTATGGAACTGAAAAAAATACGTGGTTGCCCATCTTGCGATGGTGAGGTTATTGTCACGGAATACTATTGCCCAAAGTGCGACATTACGGTGAGTGGCAAATTCGAGATGGGACCTTTCGCCGCACTCACGCGAGAGCAGGTTAGGATCGTCGGGGCTTTTCTGGCATCGGGTGGAAACATCAAGCAGATGGAGGCGCGGCTCGGAATGAGTTATCCTACGGTCAAAACGAGGCTGAAGGAGATAAATATCGCGCTCGGTATCGAGGAAACAAAACCGAACGAATCACCGAATCTCGAGGTGCTCGAAAATCTCGAAAAGGGCGAAATCGATGTCAAACAGGCATTAAAAAAATTAGAGGAGGAAAGACAATGAGCGACGAAGTAATGAGAATCCTAAAACTGCTCGAAAACGGCAAGATCAATTCTGAGGAAGCGGAAAAGCTTATTGGAGCTGTGAGCAACAAAAAACCGCACGGCTTCTATGTTCCGAATCCACCGAAGATCCCAAAGGAATTCATGATCAAGATGGAAACCATCCCCGAACAGATCGGTCAGGCGGTTTCCGCAGCATTCGGTTCGGTCGGACAGAGCGCCGGGAAGAAGATATTCCACGGCGCGAAGGATATCAAACTCAAGGTAGTAAGCGGGCAAATCGATCTTAAACCATCCGATTCCGGGGTGACGATCGACGGCGTCGCGTGGCCGATGAGGACGATGGTCGAGAAGGAATTGCTCATCGTAGATACGGTAAATGCCGACATGGTCGCCGGGATTCCCGAAGGCGCCGAGGCGACGATTTCTCTGGTAAGCGCCGATCTTCATGCCAAAAAAATTATCGGCGAGGTGAAGATCGAAGGGGTCAGCAGCGATATCGAGATCGAATCTTGCAGCGGCTTGTGGAATATCCGAAGCATATCCGGGGATGTCAATATTCGGGGGATAACCGGTCAAATCGCCGTCGCGACGAAAGCCGGGGATATCGAGGTCGATATTTCCGGTAAAGGCGGCTATCTCCTTAAAACAATAAGAGGGGATATCGATATCGAGGTGCCGAAAGACATTGTAGTCTCACTGGATGTCTCTTCCGATGAAGGTAAAATATCTATCCCCGAGCAGCTTGAAAACGCGAAAAATGTCAATCCCGAGGAAGCCGACATTACGATATCAGCTCGTAGTGAAAGTGGCGATATCAACATCTCAATCAAATAAGGAGGGAAAATGAAAAAACAAGAGAAAGCAAAAAAGCCTCGTCTTAGGTGGATAAAGATTCGGCGCAAATGGGCTTCGGTCAAACTCTAAATAAGATTGAGATCGAAAAGGAAAACTACTTTACTCGTATTAATTTAAAGGAGGAATAGAGTGAACGAAGAGAGAAATCAGATATTGAATATGCTGGAAAACGGAAAAATTTCCGCAGGCGAGGCGGCTCAACTTCTCGATGCCCTGGGAATGGTTCGTGAAAATGAGAAGACGGAAGCGAAGGCAGTTTCCGAATCAGGAAAGCCGAACCGCTGGCTGCGTATTCGTATCAAAGAGGAAGGTGTCGATAAGGTGAAGGTGAATCTTCCACTTAAGCTCGTCGAGATTGTTACGAAGATGCAGGGTGTTTTGCCATCGAGCGCGCGTGCGCAACTCGATGAGCATAATATCGACCTCGAAGCTATCGTGCAGGCAATAAAAGATGGTGCCGATGGTGAGATCGTTTCCGTCGAGGATGGAGGCGACAGCGTTAGCATCTTTGTCGAGTGACGCGGCATTTACTTTTTAAAAAAAGGGCGCAACCGATGTGGTTGCGCCCTTTTTTTATTAACTGGAAATATAAACTATTCCTTTTTTGCCCAACTGTAATCGATCTCGGACAGTTGCTTATAAAGATTCCATCTGCGATCGACGTCGTATTGTGCTAACTTCGCAAGCTCCGCAGCCCTTTCGGGTTTCGT
>CAYNTG010000010.1:0-18081 GCA_964400105.1 uncultured bacterium | reverse complement strand
CTGAGCCATCATTCCGAGGTCCTTTTTCGGAACCGGCTTGCCAGCCGCTGCGAATTTCGCCGTGCTTCCGCGCGATGTGGCCTTCGAACACTGACCGCCGGTATTGGAATAGACCTCGGTGTCGAGGACGAGCACATTGACATTACGCCCGGAAGCGAGGACATGATCCAGGCCTCCGTATCCGATGTCGTAGGCCCATCCGTCGCCGCCGAAGATCCATACGGATTTGCTCAGTAGATAATCGGCAAGCGATTCCATCTGAGCATCGTTATTTTTTATCGCGAGCTTCTTGAGTTCGGTGATTCTCTCGCGCTGCTCGACGATAGCCGAATCTTCCAATTGGTCGGCTTCGAGGATTGCTTTCTTCAGGGAATCCGAAACATAGCCCGATTTTTCGAGCTGCTCTTTCGCCTCCTGCATTAGTCTATCGCATGTCAGGCGGAACCCGAATCCGATCTCCGCAGCATCCTCGAATAGGCTGTTCGTCCAAGCCGGGCCGAGGCCGTCGCCGCGTTTACAATACGGCGTTGTCGGAAGATTGCCGCCATAGATGCTGGAACATCCGGTAGCATTGGAGATGAGTGCCCTATCGCCGAAAAGCTGTGTCACGAGCTTAACGTATGGCGTCTCTCCACAACCGGCGCAAGCACCGCTGAACTCGAACAACGGACGAACGAGCTGGCTTCCTTTGACCGTGGATTTCTTGATTAAACTTGCATCGGTTTCTGGAAGGTTCAAGAAGAAATCCCAATTTTTGGCTTCCGATTCGCGAAGCTCCATCTGGCTTTGCATATGAAGCGCCTTGTGCTCCGGGTTCTGTCTGTCCTTGCCGGGGCAGATATCGACACAAAGGCCGCAACTCGTGCAGTCTTCCGGCGCAATCTGGACGGTGAACATCTTGCCTGCGAACGCTTTAGTTTTGGCATCGATGGACTTGAATGTCGCCGGTGCGCCTTCGAGGTCGGCAGGATCGTAAGCCTTGATCCGAACCGCAGCGTGCGGGCAAACGAGGCTACACATTCCACATTGGATACAAACATTTGGATCCCAAACAGGAATATCTACCGCGACGTTGCGCTTTTCGTATTGAGTCGTTCCGGTGGGCCACTGACCGTTATCGGGCATCTCGGAAACCTTGACGCCATCGCCTTCGAGGCGGATAATCTGCGCCGTGACGTTCTTGACGAAATCGGGCGCGTGATCGGGAACCGTCGGCGGCATCTGGATGTCGCTTGTTACGTGATCAGGATAATCGACCTTGTGGATATTATCGAGCGCAATATCGACTGCGGCGTAGTTTGTCTTGACTATCTTTTCGCCCTTGCGCCCATATGTTTTCTTGATCGATTCCTTGATAAGACGAACCGCCTCGTCCACCGGGATAACCTCCGACAGCTTGAAGAAAGCCGCCTGCATTATGGTGTTGATTCTGGCACCGAGGTTAAGTTTCTTCGCCAACTCGATACCGTTAATAACGAAGAATTTTGCTTTTTTATCGATAATCTGCCGCTGCACTACTTTCGGCAAGCGATCCCATGTGTCCTTCGGGTCGTATGGGGAATTGAGCAGGAAGCTGCCGCCCTCTTTGAGTGGCTTCAGCAGATTGTATTTCTCGATGAATGTCCAATTGTGGCATCCGATGAAATCCGCCTGATTGCATATATATGTGCTTTTGATCGGATTATCGGAGAAGCGAATATGGCTCGTCGTGCGCGAGCCGGCCTTCTTCGAGTCATAGACGAAATAGCCCTGCGCGTATTTATCGGTGGCCTGACTTATGATCTTGATCGTGTTCTTATTCGCGCCGACCGTGCCGTCGGAGCCGAGGCCCCAGAACATCGCCTGAAAACCGCTGTTACAGCCTTTGCCGTAATCCTCGTCCCATTCGAGGCTGGTGTTCGTAACGTCGTCGTTAATGCCTATGGTGAAATGGTTTTTCGGCTCGGCTTTCGCCAGATTGTCGAAGACCGCCTTTACCATCTGCGGGTTGAACTCCTTCGAGGATAGGCCGAAGCGCCCGCCGACGATGACCGGCTTTTTGTCGAACGGCGCGATTCCGGTATCTATCATCTCATCTATTCCGGCGACCATATCCAGATAGAGCGGCTCTGCAAGGCCACCCGGCTCTTTCGTGCGGTCGAGGACGGCGATCTTTTTGACCGTTTTCGGAAGCGCTTTTGCGAGGTAATCGAGGCTGAACGGCCGATATAGTCTAACCTTCAGCACGCCGACGTTCTCGCCGTTTGCGTTCATATAATCGACCGCTTCGTGAGCGGCTTCGACGCCCGAACCCATAAGGACGACGACCCTTTCGGCTTCCGGGCTTCCCTCATACTGGAACAGCTCGTATTTCCTGCCGATAAGCTTCTCGAATTTGCGCATATATTTTTCAACAATATCCGGGGTGCGAAGGTAATAGTTGTTCACCGTCTCGCGTCCCTGGAAATAGACATCGGGGTTTTGGCTCGTGCCGCTAATCATCGGATGATCGGGCGAAAGGCCGCGTTTGCGATGTGCGATAACGAACTCGTCCTCGATCATCTCGATCATCGTTTCTTTATCGAGAACATGAACCTTTTGAATCTCGTGGCTTGTTCGGAAACCGTCGAAGAAGTGCAGGAACGGGAGCCTCGCTTCGAGGCTGGCTGCTGTGGCGATTATTGCAATATCCATGACCTCCTGGATGCTGCCGGATGACAACATGCAGTAGCCGGTCGTGCGGCAGTTCATAACATCGGAATGGTCACCGAATATTGAAAGAGCCTGACATGCCAGCGATCTCGCGGCGATATGAAAGACTGTCGGAAGAAGCTCCGCCGCGATCTTATGCATATTCGGGATCATCAGAAGAAGCCCCTGGCTCGCGGTGAAAGTTGTGGCGAGCGCGCCGGATGCAAGCGCGCCATGGATCGCGCCGGAAGCGCCACCCTCTGACTGCAACTCGGCGACTTCGGGTATCGTTCCCCAGATATTCGTTTCGCCCGCAGCGGATTTCGCATCGGAAATCTCGCCCATCGGGGTGGATGGTGTAATTGGATAGATAGCAATGACCTCGTTACACGCGTGTGCAACGTGCGCTGCTGCGCTATTGCCGTCCATAGCCATCATTTTTTTGGCCATAGTCATCTCCTTTTAAATTAATTAACACAAATCCATGTGTTATTGCTGTTGTATATAATTCAGATAAATTAATGATCTTTTCTTATATCGTCAAGCTAAAACCAACGCTCGAACCAGTTATCTTGGATTTTTACCCGACAAATACCGAAAAACATCCTTTTCGAATATCAAACTTGTATAATAACTTTAATAACGATATACTTTAATTAGATACGATATGATTCAAAAAAGACTGGAGGTAAATTGTGTCTCGATTTCTATATTTACCGGTCTGTTGTCCGCATGAAAACTGCGGCAAATCCCTGCTGACTGACGAATTTATAATTAACAACAAGCCTTCCGTCCATCTAATAGCCGAGAAGGAGCACAAAAAAGGCGATATCTACCTTTCGGCATTTTATGACGATTTCGAGGCGATAGAACCGCCGGAACTGAATATCCTTCCGGGCGACATTATCAAGTTTTATTGCCCGCACTGCGGAAAAGAACTACCGTTCAAGGAGAAATGCTGCTGCGGCGCTCCGATGGTTTCCCTCGCCCACGAAGATGGCTTGAAAATAAGGATTTGCACGAGAAAGGGGTGCCAATATCACTCCCTCGAATTCGAGCATTCGAGCGATTTCATCTCGCTTATACAAAAGGTCACCGGCTACCGCCCCGACAATGACGCGACTTCAGTTCAATCCACCCACTGAGGGAAATAGCCCTCTTTCGAAGGTCGTGCGTTCGTAAGTTTCTCGGAAACGCCGGTGGATATATTCCCTAGCCACATCTCGTATTTGCCGAGCACGTTCCGCACGCAAATAGCGATATCGTCGCCGTCCGGCGCCCAGCATAAACCCTCGATGCTCGACCCCTCCGATATAAACTCCTCGGCGATCAACGTAGCGACATCGGCGAGCCAGATGCGACCGGTATTAATGTATGCAATAGTCGATCCGTCCGGGCTGAAACGCGGGCATTTGCCGCTTGTAGTGAGAAGCGTGTCGCCGGGAACACCGTCGGAAGAGATGAAAAACATCCTCGGCCCAACCGGAGTCGAAGCATCGACGATCATTCCGCCGCCCGATGGCGAGACATCGAACTCGCGAAGATCGACATTCGATACCGTAAAATCGACATAGTTATCTATCGAGGAACTCAACCCCGTCGGGCCGGGGAATTTATAAAAGCTGTAGCTGAGGTATTTTGTCAACAGGATCTCGCCGTCGTTGGAAAAACGCATGTCGCTAATCGGTTCGACATATCCATCGAATACAAAGACAGAACTTTCTGTATCGAACGGCTTGAAATAGAGATAGCTGAATGAATGTAGTGCTTCAGCTTCATAGATTATTCCATCGCGATGCCACAGCATCGGCCCGACCGCCGGATACGTTCCGGGAATCGCGTGGTCGATTTCATTATCGGGCGTAATGACTCGAAGCCCGATCGAGTCGGAATATAATATCCACTCGTCGGCGACCTGAAGTGTGCATGGCTCGGAGCTAACGCCGCCGGCCGACGCCGTGATGAGCGCCGTTCCTGCGGAAAATGCCGAGATTATGCCGCCGGAAACGGTCGCCACCGATGGATTGGACGAACTCCATTCCATGTCGGCTTCGACCGCACCGTCGGAGTCATATGCCACGGCGCTGATCGTCCGCGTTTCGGAATCGGTCATCGCTGTCCACCTCGTGGAGATCACGAGATCGGTGACATCGGGATCGTCGCCATTCTTTCCGCAGCCCGCGAAGATAATGACCGTAACCAAAATCGCTAATGTGAAAATCAAGCTTATCTGCCTTTTCATGTCTTCTCCAATTCATTCGATGATAATATCCTCTGACCCCTTTCCGGGATAACATACAGGATATCCCGAGGGTCTTCGATAGCGAAATCCGCCTTATTTCTGTCGATGGCTCCGGGGTTCGGTCCCCATAGAGCGAAAACGAACGGAACGTTCGCGCTGCTGGCGCAAAGATAATCCACCCTCGAATCCCCGATAAATATCGCCTCGTCCGGCGCGACATCGAGCCGCTTCAATCCCTCGATAGCCGGATCGGGCGCCGGTTTGTGTGCGTCGGTCGATTCGACTCCGACGATCGTTTCAAAATACCCATCGAGACCGAATAGATTCAGGCCGTGCCGCGAGAGCCGTTCAGTCTTGCTCGTAACGATAGCCTGTTTGAAACCGCGCCGTGCGATATTCGCCAAGACATCGACGATCCCCGGAAATGGTGCAACAAGATCGTCGTGATATTTGAGATTAAATTCACGATATGATTCGATCAAATCGTCCATGCGATCCGTGGAGTATTTCGACATCACATTTATAAGCGGTTCACCGAAATTCGAGAGCATTTCGACATCGGAGACCTCGATCGAGAGGATTTTCTTCAAAGCGTATCGATAGGACCCGAAAATAAGCTCGGTCGTGTCGAGAATTGTGCCGTCGAGGTCCCATAGAACTGCCTTAATCAACTTACGACCTCCGATATATCGATGCGCCCTCTCTCCGGGGTAATGATCCCGCTTTCGGTGACGATGCCGGTAACAAGCGAATTCGGCACCTTTTCGAAAAGCGGCGCGCTCGCGGTGATCAAATCGGATTCCGGCGGATCGAGCTCGCCCGGTCCGATATATTGCCGGGATTCCGGCAGCATTCTCGCCGGTGTGAACTTTGCGAGCCTCGCGCAGACATAAAAAGGCACGTGGAAATGCTTGGCCGCCAAAGCCATCGGGAGTGTTCCGACCTTGTTCAAGAAAAACTCTTCGGAAACCGAATCGGCGCCGACCAGTGCGATATCTGCTTTCTCAACGGCATATCCGATCGCGGCATCCGGCACCAAGGTAACCGGAATTCCCCTACCTGCGATATGTTTCGCGGCGATTTTACCCTCTTTGGCCGGATCGGAGATCGCGGCGATAACGTGGAAATCCTTCGAAAGTCCCCTCGCCATATAAACGATATTGAGGATGGTCTCGCTGTGGCTGATCGTTGCGACGGTATAGTTCTGTCCGATGAGGTTTGCGCCGATTCTCGAAAGAGAACTGCTTTCGCGTGCGATCTTCATGCGAAGATTGCGCTCGATCTCGATTGCGCTTTCGCGGAGATTCGCTTTTGGCAACCCCTCGATCCTCGCGGCGAGTTTGATCATCGGGGAAAGTTCGGCGAATTTGCCTTTTATAATATCGATTAAACTCTGAAAAACCTTTGCAAGCTCGTCATCGGAGATATTATTGTCTCCGGCAGCACTACGGATGATTTCCAGCGCAGACGCAATAAGGAGTTCGGAGCCGGCGGTTCTGTCGCTTCCAAGTTTTGCTAAAAGTAGATCGTATTTTTCCATGATTATTCCTCTTTCTGTGCGACAATAACAATCACTGTGTTGCCTCGTTCGATGAGAGTTCCCGATTCGAGGCTTTGGCGATAGACCGTCTCCGGCTGCATCGTTGGGATACGCCGGTATTTGACGACGATAACGATCCCCATGCCTTTACCGATTTTCCTGACCTCGTCGATCTTTTGACCCATGAAATTCGGCACGCGGACGAGCGCCTTTTCCGATCCGAGCGACACGATCAGATCGACCGAGTCGCCGACCTCGATCTCGGTTCCGACCGGAGGATCGGTGCGGATAATTAGGTCCTTATCGACGCTGTCGGAATGTTCTAATATCTTATCTCCGACCAAAAAACCGGCCCTGTTCACGGCAAGGATCGCCTGCCTGAAATGAATATTTTCAATATCGGGAATGTGCGCCAATTCGACGCTAAGCGAAACTACGATGGATATCCTTCGTCCCTTTTTGGCGAGCGAACCGGGGACGGGCCGCTGTGAGATAACAAAGTTTTCGAGGATGCTATCGCTGTGTTCGCGTCTCGAAACGAACAGATCGTAACCACACTTGTCGGCGATTTCCCTTGCATTTTCTTCCGAAATCCCGGTCAGTTCCGGAATCTCGCGCGTCCCACGCGAACGCGTGAATGTAGGCATTATCGCCCGGTCGAATATCGCGATACCGATAAACAATCCGACGGCGATAGCAACCAGATAAAGGACGGTCTTTATTATTTTGTGAAGCTCAGGACTCATCGCAGTTTGCACCTTTCGAGCAAAAGCATCGTGTTGTCGCTCGATCCACCCATAAGGCGGTTTTCATACCCGGCCTGGAAAAAAGTAAAACCGTTCGATTTAAAGCTAAAATGATACGCGGCAATCCGATATATCATATTGCCGAGGAGACTTCCCGCCCACTTAGGCAGGAGATTCGCCGATTTATATTCCTCCGGGCTGAGGTTGCCGCTATAAAAGGCCGAAAAATCATCGATGGAAACGGAGAATATCGAATGGTTCTCCATCTGTGAAAAATCGACCTCGGCGACCCTCTTGCCACCGATCAAAATCCGGTTATTTCGTTCGATAGACGTCGCGCGATTGAAGAAATCCTCTATCGTTTCGGCGACGGCGAGAAGCGCCGTGCGACCGAAGGATTCGTCCATTTTCTCCGGAATTATCAGCGAAAAATATAAGCCCTCCGACGAATCGCCGGAATCGCGATCTTTTTTGCAATCGGTTATGATTAGCGCGTTAGAAGCTAGAAGTTTTTCCTCCGAGATCAATCTTTTCGCCTCCTCGACAGTCGAATCGAGCGCTTCACGCTGAAATATCCGATCGACGAAACCGGAACAGGTAATTCTTTGGCGAATCGTAGCCGAAAGCACGATCATAATAGCTCCTCGGCGATCATGCTGAAATCGAGGGCTGGCACCGAATGGGTAATCGCCCCGCTCGATATAAATTCCACGCCGGTCTCGGCGTATCGCTTGCAGTTCTCGAGCGTTATCCCGCCCGAAACCTCGAATGGAATCCCGCATCCACGCTCCTCGCGGCGACGCAGCGACTTAAAAACATCGGCGACGGAGAAATTGTCGAGCATAATTCGGTCGAGCGGGTAATCCATCGCGATATCGAGTTCCTCGAAGCCGCGCACCTCGACCTCGACAGGCACAGCCGGACACCCGGATAGGAATATCCTATCCATCGCCGGACGGAATCCGCCGGCCGCCGCAACATGGTTTTCCTTCACGAGAATCATATCCCAAAGACCCATTCGATGGTTATCTCCGCCTCCAATCTCGACCGCATACTTCTCGACCGCACGCATTCCAGGCATCGTTTTGCGCGTATCGAGGATACGGCAGTTTGTGCCGGTCAATTCGTCCGCGAAGCGTGCGGTAGTCGTGGCTATCCCGCTCAGGTGGCAGAGGAAATTCATAGCGACCCGTTCGCCAGCGAGCAGAGATCGAGCTTTCCCGCTCAAGCGGACGATCTCGTCGCCCGGCTCTATCCTTAATCCATCTTCGACGATCGGATTCACTTCGACACCACCAACGATCGAATAAACCTGCTTCACTACATGAACGCCGCACAAAACGCCGGATTCTTTGGCGACGATCATGGAATCGAGGCGTGCACGCTCCGGCACGAGTGTGTTCGATGTTATATCGCCGTCGCCGATGTCCTCGGCGAGCGCGATTTCGATAAGCTTCGCTGTTTGTTTGGCCGGATAATCCATAACATGAAATTTAACGTTCCGATTACCAATCGTCAAGCAATAACCTGTATCCTTTTCAACGAAAGTAGATTTTCAAGAAACCAGCCTTCGATATTAACCAGATAGATACTATCTTCATTTACTCGACAATATTATTCAACAAATTTCTTGCAAAAAACTCAAAATCCAATTATACTATAAGGCACATAAATTTTTCTTTGAAGGTTGAAAATGCGTGTTCTCTCCCTGGCGAGCGGATCGTTGGGCAACTGCTCCTTCGTATCCACCGCGAACACGAATATCATCGTCGATTGTGGAATATCCGCGTCGAAAGCCGTTAGTAATCTCGGCGAGAGCGGTATTCAGCCAAATGTAATCGATGCTATTCTGATAACCCACGAACATTCCGACCACATAAACGGAGCTTTCGTGCTCGCGAGGCGTCTCGGTGTTCCGGTTTATATCAATCCAGAGACCTATTCGGCGTCCAAACAAAGCCATAAAAACGTCGATGTTCGTCTATTCGATACGGACGAACTATTCTCCATCGGCAATATCGATATTCATCCATTCCCGGTATCGCACGATGCCGCCGACCCGGTGGGTTTTTCCATCCTATCCGACGAGGGGAATGTCGTTATCGCGACAGATACCGGAATTGTCACCGAAAAGATCGCGGAAATGGCGCAGAATGCGAGCGTCCTGATGCTCGAGTTCAATCACGACTGTTCCATGCTCGAAAACGGGCTTTACCCTCGATTCCTTAAAAATCGCGTCGCCGGAGACACAGGCCATCTTTCAAACATCGATGCCGCGAAACTCCTGAGTAGTATGGATAGGTCGAATCTAAAATCGCTTTTTCTGGTGCACCTATCCCGGTCAAACAACCTTCCAAAACTCGCTCACGAAAACGCCTTGAAAGCTATCGAAGATGACTCGCAGAGAATCGATATCCTGGTGGGAGATCAATATCTCATAAGGGATTTCTCGTCATAAGGCATCCGGTCCTCAGATATCGAGTTCCTTTTGCTCGCTCTCGTCGCTCGATAACTCCTCATCCTCGTTCTCGACGACTGATGCAATCCCGGATATGGCGTGGCCAGCAGGGATACGCATAAGCTTTACTCCCTGCGAAGACCGATGATATTGGTTGATGGTCGAGACATTTGTTCTTAGAAGAATGCCCTCCGATGAAATGACGATAATCTCATCCTCCTCGACAACCTGAAGAGCGGCGACAACAAGACCGGTTTTTTTGGTAACATTATGCCCGATGATCCCATAACCGCCCCGGTGCTGCGGACGGTATTCATCCGGTCGTGATCGCTTGCTATATCCCTTCTCTGTGGCGGTGAGAATATCGGCGTCGCCGTTCATGGCTATCATAGAGACTATCACGTCGTTACCGCGCAACTTAATGCCCTTTACGCCCTGGGCTGCGCGTCCCATCTGGCGAACCTCATCGACGTCGAATCGGATGCTCATACCATTACGCGTAAAGAGCAGTATCTCCTGATTCGGCTCCTCGACGAGCCTCGCAGAAATCAGTCGGTCCCCCTTCGTGATATTTATCGCGATGACGCCGTTCTTTCTCGCGTTGATGTATTGCTTGAGCGATGTTCGTTTAACCTTTCCCTTCGCGGTTACGAATATAATATCCTTGTCCTCCTCGAAATCGCGTATGCGGCAGCAGCTCGCGACGCGGTCGCCACCGGAGATTCCGATCAGATTGACGATGGCCATTCCGCGAGCGGTTCTCGAAAATTCTGGAATCTCATAGACCTTCAAGGAATAGACCTTTCCGCCGGTAGTGAAGATCAGGATTATGTCGTGACATGTTACGGTGAAAAGGTTCTCGACGAAGTCTTCATCGCGGGTGGACATCGCATTGATGCCTCTCCCACCACGATGTTGTTGCCGATATACACTCGTCGGCGTCCGCTTGATATAGCCTCGGTGTGTAACTCCGACAACGACCTCCTCATCGACGATCATATCCTCGGCGGAGAGTTCCTCGTATTGCGGAATTATCTGCGTGCGTCTTTTATCTCCGTATTTTTTCTTTATATCGAGAAGGTCGTCCTTGATTATTTTCAGAACCTTAAATTCGTCTTCGAGTATGTCGCTAAGGAACTTGATTAGCTTCAATATATCTTCTAGCTCCGAGATGATTTTATCCCTTTCGAGACCGGTCAACCTCGAAAGGCGCATATCGAGGATGGCTTTCGTCTGTATCTCCGATAATTCGAGTTTTTTCTGCAGTGCAACCGATGCTTCGGCGGTCGTCCGGGATTCCTTGATAATCTTCACGACCAGATCGATATTTTGCAGGGCGATAACCAGACCCTCGAGGATATGTGCACGCTCTTTGGCTTTCTTGAGATCGAAAAGCGTCCGGCGGATTATCACCTGTCGGCGGTGTTCGATATAAGCCCTGAGCACCTCGCGAAGGTTCATCTCCTTCGGTTCGCCATTATATATGGCGAGCATAATAATACCGAAGTTTTCCGTAAGGCGCGTGAGATTGAAAAGCTTATTTAAAGCTACCTGCGAATTTTCGCCGCGTTTTAGCTCGATATATATCCGCATCCCCATTCGGTCGGATTCGTCACGAATATCGGCGATGGAGGTTATCCTTTTGTTCTTGACCAGATCGGCGATATGCTGGATAAGTTTCGATTTATTCACCTGATAAGGGATCTCATTGATGATAATTGCTTCTTTGTTTCCCTTGGCAAGTGGTTCGATAAATGCGCGAGCACGCACGGTAATCGTTCCGCGACCTGTTCTGTATGCATTCTTAATTCCCCTGGTGCCGAGAATCATCCCGCCGGTTGGAAAATCCGGTCCGTGGACAAACTCGATAAGATCGTTGATCGTCGCATCTTGATGGTCGATAAGATGGATGATCGCGTCGCAGACCTCGCAGAGGTTGTGCGGCGGAACATTGGTGGCCATACCGACCGCGATTCCGGAGCTTCCGTTGACGAGGAAATTTGGGAATCTCGCCGGCAAAAGGGTCGGCTCGACGAGGGAATTGTCATAGTTTGGAATGAAATCGACCGTATCTTTGTGGATGTCCTCGAGAAGCTCCTCGGCGAGCATTTCCATCCGCACCTCGGTATATCGAGATGCAGCGGGAGGATCGCCATCGACAGAGCCGAAGTTCCCCTGGCCTTCGACAAGTGTGTAGCGCATCCTAAAATCCTGCGCAAGCCGGACGATGGTGTCGTAGATTGCGGTATCGGAATGCGGATGGTATTTACCCATAACCTCGCCGACGACGCGCGCGGATTTGACATGCGCACGGTTATGCAGGACACCCATGTCGAACATGGCATAAAGGCATCGCCTGTGAACAGGTTTCAACCCATCGCATACGTTCGGCAGGGCGCGACTTATTATCGTGCTCATGGCATAATCGATGTAGCTTCGCTTCATCTCGTCTTCGATATCGACGGGACGTACTTCGCCGAGGTGTTCCGTATCCATAGCAACCCTTCAATTGGTTATTTTTAGCCATTTTGCGGCGCGGAAATTAAGTAGAAAAACAATTTATTAAATATAATCCGGCAAAGGCATTTTGTCAAAGGTTAAATGCTGTTAAAATATGGATTTCAAGCCAATTTTCGACGGAACGGAACGTCGGTAGAACCCATTATTTATGCGGTTCCGAAAATGGCATTCTTCGCGGCGGCCGATTTCCTTTTGACATATTCGATGAGATAGTTTATCCTCTTCTAAGATAATCACGATGAAAAACAAAATGGAAAATAGCGCCAACGATACATTGACCGGCACCGTCGAGCGGGTCGTTTTCCGAAACCACGACAGCGGATATTGCGTCCTCCGTTTGCGGACACCAGGCGGAAAGATGGTTACGGCGGTCGGGAACCTCGACCGTCGCCATCCAGGAGAGGCGATCGAGCTTCGCGGAAGATGGAAATTCGACTCGAACTGGGGCGAGCAATTTGTGGTCGAGGAATTCTCCATAAGGGAACCGGACAACCTGGTCTCGCTGCAAAGATACCTTTCGAGCGAGCTTGTCAATGGCATCGGGGAAGCATATGCAAAAAAACTGGTCGATAGGTTCGGTAAGGATGTTCTCGAGATAATCCGCGAGGAACCTTCGAGGCTTTTGGAGGTTGCGGGGATCGGGCGGAAAAGGGCGGATGCTATCGTAAAGGCGGTTGTAGCCGAGAACCGTCAGGAGCGAGCTTTGAGAGAGCTTTCGCTGCTCTTGCTCGATTACGGAATCGGTTCGGCGCGGATTAGATCCATCTACAAAAGATATGGCGATGCCGCGCTGGATTTCCTGAAACGCGACCCATACCGACTAACCGAGGATATTCGCGGGATCGGGTTCGTTATCGCGGATCGACTGGCCAGAAAGATGCGCGTACCGCCGGAATCAATTTCGAGGATCAAGGCCGGATTAATATACACGATGAAAAAGGCCTCCGGCGAGGGCAATTGTTTTGTCCAGAGGGATAAGCTCATCGAAATGGCGGGGAAGATATTGAATATCGGCAATGAGCCTATCGAGCGCGGCCTCGACGATTTGATCGATAATGGGAGTGCCGTCGCTACATCGAGAGGGATTTATCCGGCGAACCTGTTCGCGGCGGAATCGCAATCGGCGAAGATCGTGGCCGAACTGATGGGATCGACCGTGGCGAGGATCGATAAATCCAGGATCGAAAACGGATTGGAAAAAATCGGAAAGGCCTCCGGTATAATCCACACGGAGGAGCAGCGAGCCGCCGTCCATATGGCGCTCGGCGGGAATGCCTTCATCGTGATTACCGGCGGTCCTGGCACCGGCAAGACAACGATAATCGATTCGATAGTGAAGATCGCAGGCGAAAACGATCTTCGCGTAAGCCTTTGCGCACCAACCGGAAGGGCGGCGAATCGGCTTTCGGCGGTAACCGGAAAAACCGCCTCGACGATACACCGCCTCCTCGAATATAAGCCGCACGAGGGATTCGGGCGAAGCTATTCGAGACCTATACATACCGATATCCTGATAATCGATGAGGCGAGCATGGTCGATATCGAGCTTTTTTCCGTGCTTATCTCTGCGGTTCGATTGGGAACCAAAGTCGTCGTCGTCGGAGATAGAGACCAGCTTCCGAGCGTCGGGCCTGGGCAGGTTCTCTCCGATATCATCGAAAGCGGAGCCGTCCCGACCGTGAGGCTCGAACACATCCATCGGCAGGCGGCGGAAAGCAGGATCGTTAGCGAGTCCTATAATATCATCCACGGCCGGATGCCGAGGCTCAAGAACGACCCGCGCAGCGATTTTTTCTTTATCTCCGAAGAGGATCGAGAGGCCGGACTGGAGCTTATCGTCGAACTTGCCGCGAAAAGATTACCGCAAAAATACGGCTTCGACAGAACGCGCGATATCCAGATCGTCGTTCCGATGTATAAGGGAATCTGCGGCGCGAACGCGATCAACGAAAGGCTACGGGACACGATCAATCCGGGCGATCCGATCCCCGGCACGCTTTTTCGACCGGGCGATAAGGTGATGCAGACGCGGAATAACTACGATCTCAACGTATTCAACGGCGACATAGGCATCGTGATCTCCGGCGACAAGGAAAAAGGCCGGCTCGTAGTCGATTTTGGGCAGAGGCTCGTCTATGACCACGAAGCCGCATCGGATCTCGCTTTGGCATACGCGATTACCGCGCACAAATCGCAGGGCGGAGAGATTCCGTGCGTAATTATTCCAATTTACAAAGAGCATTTTATTTTGCTGAATAGAAACCTGCTATATACCGCGATTACCCGCGCAAAACAGCTTTGCGTTATCGTCGGTGAGGCATCGGCGCTGGCCATCGCCGTCCGTCGGGCGGATACGAACAGTCGATATACCGATCTCCGTGGCCGCATTCGGGCGGAGATTCGAGACGGCGGCGGCGGCGGAAAGCTGTTTTGAAGCTAAATTGCGTCACTTATTTTCGTGATGCCGATTCGCTCTTTGTTACTTGCTCATAAGCCTATAGGTCAATGGCACCTCGACATAATCGGTGCCGGAACGAAAGCAATAACCAGGTTTTTTTATAACGAATTTGTCTGATAAGGGAACCGGGATCGAAAACGCTTCGTCTTCAATATGAGGTCTATTTCCAATTTAGCGGCAGCGTGGAAGAAACGATTACGCCGTAATTGGCTTGTTATCGATGGCGCTTTTTGCTATACTTTTAGCGAAATGGGAAAGATTTTGAGATATATATTGCCAGCGATACTCTTTCTAATAACGGTATCTACCGGATCGATGTTGGATTTCCTCGAAAAATCGCCGGAGATCACCGAGGAAAAGGTGCAAGAATGGGGTCTTTCCATGCATGTGGCGATGTGGCAGGAGCATCTCGACGACGGCGGCGTCCGATGCGGGCTATGTCCGTTCAATTGCGTCCTTGTGGAGGGCGAGCGCGGGATATGCGGCGTTCGAGCCGTAGTGAACGACACGCTTCGGGCATTGACATTCGCTAGGCCCGCGACAATCAACCTCGACCCGATCGAGAAAAAACCGCTTTTCCATTTCACGCCGACCGCTAAGGCGCTTTCCGTTGCAACGGTCGGGTGCAATCTCAGCTGCAATTTCTGCCAGAACTGGTCGCTTTCGCAGACGCTGCCGGAGGACACGCGCGCGCGAAACGTCACGCCGGAGGAACTGGTCTCGATGGCACGGAAAAATGGCGCGACCGCCATAGCATACACATACTCCGAGCCGACGGTCTTTTACGAGTATATGCTGGAAACCGCGAAACTTGCGCGCGAGGCGGGAATCCACAATCTGCTTATCTCATGCGGATATATAAACGAGGAGCCGCTTCGTGAGCTTTGCAAGTTCCTCGATGCGGCCAATATCGACTTCAAAGGGTGGTCGGACGAATTTTATCGGGATTATCTCAAGGCAACCAAAGAGCCTGTGATGCAAACGCTTAAGATATTGGCCGAGGAGGGGGTTTGGATCGAGGTGACAAATCTCATAATCCCGGAAGCGAACGACGATCCCGACGATATCCGGAGGCTGTGCAGATGGCTCGCCGACTCTATTGGAACGTCTGTGCCGCTTCACTTTTCACGATTTCATCCGAATTACAAGCTGACCGACCGGCCATCGACTCCCGGCTCGACGCTGGAAATGGCCTATAAAATCGCGAAGGAAGAAGGGATGAGATACGTTTATATCGGGAACGTCGCCGGCGGAGAACATGAAGATACTTACTGTCCGTCTTGCGGGGAAAAGATAATCGACCGAACTGGATATTCGATCGAGCTGAATTTCATAATCGACGGGCGCTGCGGTTTCTGTGGTTCGCCGATAGACGGCGTTTTCGGTAATTAGCCTTAGTCCGAAGCGTCGTCCCTTTCCAGAATAACATTGCGGAAAACTCGATCATTTAATATCTCGAAAAAGTCGGGGTCGTTTTGAGCGCGAGACAATCTACGTGGCTCGATCTCTATCGCGAATCGCAGGGCCGACACCGCTTTGCGGGGATTCTTCTGTGTGGCCCACAGGCACGCGAGATTGTAAAGCGCATGGCCATAACGGGGTTTTATCTTCAAAGCCTTGACATAGGCGAGTTTGGATTCCTGTGGTTTTCCGAGATTGTTCAAGACGACACCGAGGTTGTTCCATGCATCGTATCTGAGAGGATTAATTTGCAATGCTTTTTTGAAACATTGTTCGGCGGTTTCGTGTTTTTTGCTCGAATTGTATAGATTGCCGAGATTGTAAAATGCCTCGCTGCTTTTCGGTTCGATCTCGATTGCCTTGTTGTAGAATTTCTCCGCCGTATCCATATCGCCGGATTTTTTGGCTACAACGCCGAGTGAAACCCATGTTCTGTGCATTCCGGGGTCGATATTAATCGCATTTTCAAAGCAATCGCGAGCCATATCGTAAGCCTTATCTTCGAAATAGGCGCGACCCATGTAGTGCCATACCTCGGACATATCTTCGGATAACTCGCATGCGAGGCGGAAATTGCTCGATGCGCGTATGCTGTCGCCGAGCCTCATATATATAAGTGAAAGATAGACATAGACTTTGATGCTGTGGCCGTGTAGTTTGATAACATCTTTGAGAATTTCGAGAGCGGTGTCGTAATCGCCGAGCATTGTTTTACAGACGCCAACGATTTCGAGAGCTTCGCTATTATCCGGGTATGAATCGAGCGCCGTTGTGGCGTAATCGATAGCCTCCGTGAACTGGCCTTTGTTCATATGGAGGCGAGCCAATTCAAGTTCGATAGTATGATCACGGTTTTTCATGTATGTGTAAATAAAGTATAAACGAAACAACAGGTAGATGCTACACAAATTTTAAAAGTCGTGTAATCGGCTTTTATCATTGAAATATGGTCGATTAAAACATATAATTATAAAAATAGAAAGGCTTGGATTATGGCAAGAAATTTCAAAAATACCGCAAGATTATCGTTGATCACGATTTCGATATTACTGTTCGTTCTGCCGCTTTTTGCAGCCGCTGAAAATGGGGAAGAGGATAATGGGTTGTTGCGTTATGTTCCCTACGCGGTGGCCGTTGCGATTTATCTGGTAAGCAAGAAACTAAGCCCGAAAAAAGGCGCCGACGGCAAACCTATATCGAAAGATGTAGGGGATATCATGCGAAGTTCTTTGAAAACCGATCCGCCGAACGTCGGCATTTCGAGTTCGAATGTAAATTATGGCAAATATTCGAAGAACTACAAACCGATAGAGCCAAAACACTGGTGAGAAGATTTATTTCGACAATTTTATGTTTCGCAGTTGTTCTTGCAATGTCATGCGGAACACAGCCGGAGGTTCAGCCCGGAGAAGTCAGGCTCGAGATCGACGACAATCAACCGTATGTCCATATCGAACCGCCGGAGGAACCGACCGGAAGCGCGAATTGTTATGTTACCGATCATTCGGAAAACTATTACGGTTTTTGGAGAAGCTTTTCAGAGCGGATCGAGTATGACAACATGACGATCTACCGTGAGGTTTCGCGTATTGCTTATTATGATCATTGGTATCACGGATTTATAAAATCCTATGAAGAGACCCGTCGATTCGAGCCGATGGGGATCGAGAAGGATATCGAGATCGATTACTGCCTTTACAACGCAAGTTTAAATCTTATTAACTATCAGGCCTTAGTCAACGACATTCCTTATTATTATTCGGGCGAATTCGATCTGGACAATGAGTATTACGATCAATTCCCGTGAAAGATATGGAGAGGTGCCGGAGTGGTTGAACGGGGCGGTCTTGAAAACCGTTGTCCCTTTTTAGGGACCCCGGGTTCGAATCCCGGCCTCTCCGAAAATATCGATGGGATAGACATTTATTTGCCTATCCCGTTTTTGGATTTTATTGGAAGTTCAGGGATTCGAACTTGTTCGCCGCG
>CAYNTG010000009.1:29247-47932 GCA_964400105.1 uncultured bacterium | reverse complement strand
AAAGACATATCCGATTTGAAGAGGAAGAAGGACGAATCTCGACATCGTGAAACTATTGAAAGAATAGCGATTATTAACTATATGCTAAAAGATTTGAAATAGAATTTTGGTTTCCCGATAATCGACTCATTTCAAATACACCATCCGTTTCGTAACAATGGGTTGCAACCCATTGTTATCCCCCACCAGCGCCCGGACGAGATAGACGCCGCTGCCGACGGATTTTTCGGGAGACCAGATATATTCGCGATTCGTAGGGGCGACGCCTGCGTCGCCCGTGGTCGAGGCAGGCCTCGACCCTACGGGATTATTCACGGGGATTTTGGCGACGGTTCTCCCGTTTATATCAAATATCTCGATTTCAGGCGCGGAGGCCTGTCCTACCGGTAGGTCAGGCGTCCCTGCCTGACAGAAAGAAATATGCACCGCCGAATTGAATGGATTCGGATATGCGGAAATCGCTATTTCATCGGGTCTTACGGGCGATTCGTCGATACCGGTCGAGCTAATTAGGAATCTCCAGCAGCTATCGAGGATATTCGGACCACATAACATTGCATGGACATTGTCTGCCGCGCGAATACAGACATCGACCGTGTCGCCGTCGTGGAATAAGCCCATCGGCTCGCATGTAAAATTCGGCGCGTCATATGAAAGATACATCCCCGCAACGCTGTATGAGATGTCGTTCACGGAGATCTTAAAACTATCTTCGACGAAATTGGCATGACCTCGACCCGAGATCGTGCCTGATATGATAACCGAATCGGGGTGCTGCCAGTCGCCGTAACCGCCCTCGATAGCCAAGAATTCCGGCTCGAAATGATCGTAGAAAAACGATGTCGAAGCGCCGATTCCAACTGCTGTCGAACCGGCGATGTCGGCAACGTATTCGAGAGTCGCGACTATTGTATCGCCCTCGTCAAATGTGTAATCCGAAAGATCGAGTTCGATAGATGTTCCTGTAACGGAAACCTCTATATCGAAACCGGTGAATGTCATGCCGAGTGCATCGATGTCGATCGAGGCGATGTCGATAGCGTAGCTTCCGGGCGCAATAGAAAAATCGATTATCGGATCACAGGCGGTGATAGTCCCCGATACCGGCTCGACGCCGGTTATTTGTATCGGGGAAAATGTAGTAGCCGTATCCGTCGGGAAGGCATCGGTGATCATGATGTAGAGGGTATCCGTGCCGGTTGCAAACAGCGTGTCGCCGAGAAGGCAGACATCGGTAATGTCATCGCGCGTGGCGACATGGGCCAGTTCGACCGGGCTGGAAGGCGTGCTGAAATCGATTGCGCGAACCCCGCCCTCGCCGTCGGCGAGAGCGAGTCGGTCGCCCACTACAAAGCTTCGGCGGCAGTCGCTGCCTGTCGGAGATTTCCATGCGCCGGCTTCGGAGATGACGGTCGAGGTTGGAATATTGAAAAACTGGACGCTTGCGCTATCCGATCCAATAAATGCCCCGTCGGAACAAACGAGCATGTCGCCGACCAATTGTAGATCGAGCGTGTGACCGGGCGTGTCGGCGCTCATTCGGAGAACCGGCGAAGACGGTGCGCTGACATTCAATGCCGCGATACCAATATCCTCGAGGCCGATATAAATAGTCGTGTCCTTTGCGGCAACCGACCTGACCATCGGCATCGGCGTAGATGGGCTGTAGCTCCCGACATAAACGAGCGAGCCTCCGGCGATCCGATAGATCGCCAGCTTATCGTGCACCGCCAAAAAAACCAGATCGTCCTCGATATCGACATCCCATCCACTCGAACCGGAGAAATCCTCCGCATCCAATTCGACCATGTCGGTTGGGTCGGAGATGTCGATAAGATGGGCCTCGGCAATCCCGACTACAACGGCGAGATCGCCCGAAAAATCGATGTTTCGGACATATTCGCCGAGGTCTAAGGTATCCAAAAAATCTCCGGTAACAGGATCGTTCGTTATAACATAGTGATAATCGAGCAGATAAAGCACTCCGCCATGCACCTCGCAGGCCTGAGTATTCCGAAAACCGCCGATTTTATCGACGATCGTGATGCTTTCCGCGAAACAAACGCCCGCGATCAAACCGAAAAAGACAATACCGAAAATTGTATAACGAAAAGACATTCTTCCTCCAGATATAGTTTCATGAAATTATACCCAGAGAAGTGTGATGCGGCAAGTTAAAATCCAACAACCTCGTGAAGCATATCGAACCATCGAGCGGCGATCTCTTTTCTGGTGAGCACAAGCGGTTCTTCGCGTGAAGTTTTTTTCCGCGGAAAAGCGGCGCGCTTATCCTCGATCAGCGAGCGAAGAGCTTCTGCGGCAGCGCTCCTATTCTCGGTTGGAACGATGGTCGCGGCGGGGTATTCTCCGAGAAGCTGTTCTGCCTCGCCATCGTGCGGAATACATGCAAAAATCGGCTTATCGAGACCGATATATTCATAGGTTTTGCTCGTGACCTGACCCTTATTTAGCGGACGTCCATCGATATAAAGCAGCATCGCATCGGCTTTGGAGGCAAGCGCGAGGGCTTCGCGGTGCGGAAGATAATCCTTCAGGAAAACCCGATCTCCCAACCCGAGCCGTTCGATATCCGATTTGAGGTTATCCGGATATCTCCCCACCACAGTGAGGGTTGTATCGGTAACATCGGTCATGGCCTCGAGAACCGGAAGCGGGTAGTTCAAGTCGGGATATATCGTCCCGAGGTAAAAGAGGTTAACAGGACCTTCGGTGGATAATGACTTACCAGTCTCCGGCATATCGGCATCGTCATATCCATTCGGCAGCAGCTCGATTCGCGACTCCGGCGCAAACTGGCGCATCTCGTCGGCAATAGCATCATTGACGCATGTTACCAGAGAACTCGCACGAGCATTTCGACGCGCCATCCTATTATTTATAATGCGATGAGGCCCTGGCAGCTTCGGCCGGTTTGGGTTTCTCGTCCACGAGTCGCGGAAATCCAGAACCAACGGGACGTCGAGCTCCTTCGCCGCGCCTCTCGCCGCAATAGCCGCCGTATAGGGCGGGCATGTTGCCCACACGAGATCCGCATCCGGCATAGCTATTGTTCCGAGATGGGATGCGGGCCGTTTCCACCATAATTTATTGTCAGGAAGGAAGAAAAAATCGCTCTTGGGAGAATGAATCTTATCTCCCTTTCGCTTCTGAATGCCGCGCAACGGATTGCTGGTGTCCGGGGTGCGAAGAACCATGAATTCTTCCGGCACCTCCGAAACAAGCGATTCATCCCGGACGCAATAATCGTCTTCCGCAGCGCAAACAACTGCACCCTCCGCGCCCAACTCTGCGGCATATTTAATCATCTTCAGCGCCCGTATCGCACCGGGGCCGCCATGTGGCGGGAAATAAAAACTGAAAGCGAGTATTTTCACACCTGAAATATACAATATCGATTCATGGAAATCAAGGACTTTCCATGAATCGAATTGGTGTTACAAGGTATTAATTTCCCTAAGCGGATTTTTCCCTTATGTAAAAATCCGAACCGTTAAACATCGCTATGAGAGGCTATTCCTCGATGCCCATATTGCCGAAGAAGACTCCGAGCTTGATGAAAAAGCCGCCCATATCGGCAACCTCGAACTCGTGACGCACGGTATCACTGGAGCTATTTATGAACCAGAAATCGCCATCGCTGCCGACGAGTGGGAGATGATATCCTGCACCGACCTGAACGCCGAGCGGGCCGAAATCGTATGCCCCGGTTATCTGCGGGCGCATGAAGCCATACCAATACATGTCGCCGTCATTATCGCCGTTGTCGTCGTTGACGAAGGTTATTATAGAACCGCCGCCGAGGGCGACTCCGGCACCGACATTGATCGGTCCGAAATCGACGTGGACCTCCGGCAAAACCGCGATTCTGGCGTCGCCGAAACCGACTCCAGATTCGTCCTCTTCCATGACATCCGCCGAAGGCTCGCCCTTTGCGTCGAAATAACCGCCGGAGATAACTCCGCCCAAACGAAGGAAACGATTCAAGACTGTCCAACCATGGACATCGAGCATCACTTCGTTGGTCGCGGAAACATCGAGACCCATATCATTTGCCGCCTGTGTAGCCGCCTCGACATCGGACAGCTGGTATCCGAATGAAATCTCGGCTCCGCCGCCATTGCTCTCGGCCATAAGGCCAGCACTGACAAACAATACTGTCAGCATAAGAAGAAATCCTGTTTTCATGTCTTCCTTTCTCCAAAAGATGAAACATATCTTTTTTAATATCTGAAATTAAAAGTGGTATTCAAGGTGTATTTTGGTGGTTTTTGTCCGGTAAAGGGACATGACAACCCCCCTGTTTTATAATATATGGGGTGATTGTGTGCAAAAGAACAGAAAAATATTCTGATTTGGTTGAGCGGGCAAAGGCGAATCGTCGATCTTGTTGGAGCAATTCGCCCAGACCTCGACGGGAGAGCCGCCCTTGCAGCGGTTTCGGCGCGCCAAATCGAACCAAAGGATGAACGTCGCCTCGAAGGCCACAATGGAGCGACGGGCCTCGGTGAAAAAAAACTTCTGTCGCGGCTGTGGTCGGCGAAAACTCCGTGGAGCTATTTTATGGCGCTGGTCAAGATCGACGCTAGTCCACTTCTCAATGAATGCACGCTGCCCGGAATGCTAATTTTAACCGCCGACTCCAGAGGACTTCTTAATGAATACACATAAATAGTTATGAACTCCCAACATACACGCTTGACAGAATCGAATATGGGCGGTATATTGCATTAATTCATAAGAATTGGAGGAATAATGAAGATATTAAAAGCGCTTTTCGCAGTGGCCTTTTTGTGCAGTTTATCTTTCGGTTACACATTCTGGATGGCTGTGCAATTCGAGGACACTCCGACCGATTGGGCATCGTGCACATTGGGAGTTCAGCCCGGAGCCACCGACAGCTTCGATTTCGGCATCGACATGTTCGCGTTTCCGCCTTTTTTCACATTCGGAGCATCCTTCGTTCCGCCCGGTGGCAGTGTGCTCAGTTTCAGCAAGGATATTCGCTCCGATACCGATACTCTCATCGTTTGGGAGGCGGAATTTGCAAACTACACCGCTCCTGATATCAGAGCGCGATGGCTTCCGGCATGGGCGCCGTCCGATTCAATGCACCGGATTTATGCCGGCTATGGTGCCGTACTAGATTCGACGATCGATTGGGTGGCGATGGATACAATCGATTCTCTGTTAATCCCGGTAGGTTTTAAGGCATTCTTCAAAATGGTTCAGAATGTCGAACCCGGTTCGCCGGATTCGATTCCGCCGGTCATATCGAACTGGTTCCCGGAGGACGGCGACACCGCTGCTTCCGGATCGACGATGGTCTGTTTCGACGCCACCGACGAGACGGAGTTGGACACCTCGCTTTTCGCCGTGCATCTCTGGATCGATACGCTCGATATCGGTTTTATCACTACGCGAACCCCTATCGTCGATGGCGTCCGCGTTCAATATACGCCAATTTTCCCTTTTACCGACGACTCTTACGTTACCGCGATCGCGCAGGTTCAGGATAGAGCTTCGCCACCGAACGTCACAAGCGACACGATTATGTTCTACGTTGGCGGCGGAGGCGGCCCGTCCGATTCGCTTTTCACGCTTACGGTTCAGGTAATGCTCATGGGATTCCCGCCGCCTACTTCGATGGCGCTCACTGCGGTAGAGATTCTCGAGCTGACTCGAATGGAGATGACCGACGATATGGGAATTGCAGTCTTCGATTCGGTTCCACCGGATACGTTCACCGTAATTGCAAGCCGCGACGACTTCTTCAGCGACGGAACCACAATCGTGATGAGTCGGGATACGACGATCTATTTCGTCTTAACGGAGGACACTACCGGCGGCGGAGGCGGCAATTGCATCGACGGCACCGTCTCGCTCGGCAGCGCGATTGATCTATCCGGAAGCGTTCTCAGGCTCTCATCCGTTCTCGGCGATTCTTCAGAGCAATCGGATACCACCGACGCCGCCGGATATTATCGATTCACCGGCCTCGATCCAGGAATGTTCAAACTCATCGCGAACCATGAAGGTTATTCGCCTGACTCCGCTTTCCCGATGGTCTTCTTCTCCGACACGACGATCGATTTCGACCTCGATCCAGGAGGCTCGATCGATCATGATCTTCTTGTTATAGATTGGGATAACGGCGACAAGATTATGCCGTGGGGAATCGGCCCGGCGGAATGGTTCTTTGGGATGATCCCGGCGACCATCGATGCGGGCATCACCGCTCAGGACCCGCCTATTTACGAACTCGATCTTTCCGGCGTGAGGGCGGTCGCGCTTATCACCGGCAATCGATTGGGCGCCAACACGATGGTGGACGACAGCTCGCTTCAGATATTGACGGATTTCGTCGAGGGTGGAGGGAGCGTCTATTTCGAGGGGCTCGATGTCGCCGAGAATTACAGCGGCGGAAGCCTCGCCGCGCAGGAATTCTTCGCTCTGTTCGGCGCTGGAAACGGTGCCGACGGATTCTCCGCATCGACCGGAAATATCGAGAACATCGTTCTCGCTGGCAATTTCATTCCGATAACTGTCGAGGACACCGCCGGTTATTCTTACCGAACGGAGGCCGACCATTATGTCGATGAGCTTCTCGTGACAGACGGCGACGCAATCGCATACTCCGTCGGAGGACCGGCACCTACGATCAGCTCCATTCGAGCAGTCTTCTACGGCGTGGGCGCTTCGGCGAGGATTATGAGCACGTTTTTCCTCGCTTCGGTGGACAGCGGCGATGTTCGGGACGCATATTTCGACGAGATTCTATTCTATCTGCTCGAATGGACGGATGTTCCCGAAGCAAAAAAGCCGGTCGCTAATTCGATTATCCTTGTCGAACCGAATCCGTTTAATTCGTCATGCAGGATCACGGCGCCGGGGCCTGTGGAGATGTTCGATCTCTCCGGACGGCTCGTTTCGACCCATCCCGGCAACGGATCGATATGGCGTGCGATCGATTCCGGCGGGAACGAGATACCATCCGGGATATTCCTCGTCGTAACGCGGGATTCCGATGGCCGGATAACTGGAGGGAGAAGCATATCTCTCGTTCGTTGATGGCAACACTGGTAGCTTTCGCTACCATTCTTATCGTTTCGTGCGCGGGCAGAAGGCCCGTCGTCGAATTCGCAAAGGTCGATATCGAGCGGGAAGCCCTCGTGGATACACTTCTCGCTCGCGACGCGATCCTCGAATCGATCGCAGGGAGGATGTCGATCCGTTTCGAGAGCGAGTTCGAAGAGGTGAGTTTTACCGCTGACTATTTCTTCGCCGCGCCGGATAGCTTCCGTGCGAATATCCGGGGATTTTTTGGGTCTGTGCCCGGATCGGCTGTATCCATCGGCGATTCGATGGCGGTTTTCTTCCCGAGCAAAGGAACCCTTTTCGTCGCGAGCGGGAATACCGGAATCAATCCGGTGATGGGACTTTGGATCGGCATGGACGATCTCGTGTGCGCATTGACCGGAAGAACCGAGATCGACCTCGAACGCGATTCACTCGTCGGTTTTTCTTCCGAGGGAAACACCTATGAATTGCTATTTTTCGATGGTCGCCAGTTCCGTCGATTAAGCGTCCTGCCGTCGGCGTGGGTGCCGAATAATATCCAGATATATTCGCAGGATGGGTCGTCGATGCTCGATATAGGCTACTTCGATTTCGTCGAGAGGGGCGGGATTGTCCGTGCAAATAAGATCACGATCATCAATCCGATCAGAGGCGACCGGGTAGAGATCGAGATCGAAAAGGAGATTATCGGCCGCGAACATCCGGAGGGCGTGTTCGACCTTCCAATCCGAAAAGAAACAACGATATGGCAACTTAACCGAGGACGACATGACGATTGAAGACAGAATCAAGCGTAAAAAGAAGAAGCGGATCCCATTTGGCGAGACGATCTCTATCGGTGTTCTCCTTGGGGTTATGCTTGTTTTTATAACCCCGAGGTGCGAGGAAAACCCGAGTAATGTTCTCATCAGTTACTCGACGAATGTCGATCTCCCCGGCCTCGATCACGTCATCGATTCACTGTCGCGCCATGGTTATGCGATAGAAAACCACTATCCGATCTACGTTCGATTGTATAAACCAAATATCCCCGGAGATGAAAAGATCGAGGCGGTTCGAATCGCTAAAGCGATCAAAGCGAATACCGGCACGGTTGTGCAGGTTCAACTCGATTTCAGCGGCGGGAGATGCTTTGCGAATCCCGACAAGGGGATAATCACGACGATCGTGAAATAGCGTGCGGCCGGACCGATCTCATCTATGCTTTTTGGCTTGACTTTTGCTTTGGTTGTATTTATATATAATAGTGAAATTTTCCTCTCCGGGATATTAAATCCAACAGGATAATGAAATCGCCTTTAAAAATTGTAGTCGCTATTTTAGTGATAAGCTCGATCGCTTTCGGATCCGAGAATGACAGCCTGCTCAAAATCGAGCCGGATATCGATCTCGAAAACAAAACGGCCAGGTTTAGCCCGGATTTTGGGTTTCCAAATCCAAGCGAACATTCCTCGCTTTTATCGAGGGATAGGTTTTTCCAGAGAAGTCAAATCGGCTTCGGGTTTTCATCAAGCGGCGGAGATTATTTATCTGTAATGAATTACACGCACGGAATCGATTATATTTTCGGCCCGAGGATGAACATGAATATCGAATTCGAGCTGTCGAGGTTCAGCTCGAAAGGAGTATCGCAAACCGAGCTTATGCCATCGTTGCGGCTCGATTGGCGCCCAACGAACGATATGCACATCGGGCTAAACCTCCATCTATCCCCAAAGAAGCTGGCCGGAGACGGCATCTTCGTCGATCCCTGGCATAAACCGATAGACAATTGACCTGCCGATATGGTTAGAACAAAAAAAAACATAGAAAAAAGAAGCTCGTCCGGCTCGAAACGCCACTTAAAGATCCTCGATTGGACAATAATCGTTTTCATCGTGTTGGCCGGAGGGTATATCATGTGGCAATATTCTGTTCCGGCGAAGGAGCTTCCGCCACAACATCGCGTGCCGGACAAGGGCGCTATCAAGATCGAGCTTTTCGGCGGCTGCGGAAGGGGCTCCGAGGTTATGCGAATCGCGGGTTACCTTCGCGAGATAGGTGTCGATGTCGTCGATATCAAGCAGGAAAGCGGTTATATATATCCGTCGAGCCTGATCGTCGATCGGTGCGGAAACAGCATAATCGCCGACTCGCTCGCAGGATTGATCGGCATTCCAAAAAACAGGGTCGTGCTCCAACGTTACGATCTCATGGTCGATGCGACCATCGTCGTCGGACTCGATTATCCAACTATCGTGAATAAGCTGTCGAGAAAGGAAATCTAAATTTTTATGACAGAGATGAAGCCAGAAAAAATGGGATCCGAAGAGGTCGTTCGGGCGCTCGCGGAAACAGTTGCAGAGATGTTGGGTCAGAACGTGCGAATCCTCGACCTTCGCGGTCTTTCGGACATCGCCGATTGGTTTATCGTTGCGAGCGTGAAGAGCAAACGCCACCTCAAGATACTCGGCAGGGATTTGATCGGTGAGATCGAGGCCGCCGACGTCGGAAAACCGAAGGTCGAGGGCCTCGACGGTGATTCATGGGTGATTATCGATCTGTTCGATATCGTCGTCCACCTTTTCATGCCGGAGAAGCGCGAGTTTTACGCGCTGGAAAGCTACTGGGGCGACGCTGCGGTCGAAGTGATAGACATCGATGGCGCGGAGGAGGCCGAGGGTGATTAACGAGGCACGCAAAAAGCTCGTCGAGGCCATCGCCGATGCGGTTCGGCGGACATACAAAGCCGATCTTTCGCCGGAACTGTCGATTCCCGACAATCCCGATTTCGGCGACATTTCGACAAATATTGCGTTCCATCTGGCAAAGATCGCGCGCAAATCCCCGCTCGACATCGCGACGGAGCTTGCTTCGAAGGTCGATCTTCCCGAGGAATTTTCCTCTGCGGAACCGGCGGGCGGCTTCGTGAATTTCCGATATGCGGATGCATTTCTGCAAAACCTTCTCGCGGGAATAATTGCGCGGCCACAGGATTTCGGGCGTCTCGAAATGGGCGCCGGGCGAAAGGTTCAGATCGAGTTCGTCTCCGCCAATCCGACCGGGCCGCTGAATGTCGTAAGCGCACGCGCCGCAGCGGTCGGAAGCTCACTTGTCAATATCCTTCGCCATGCCGGATTCGATGCCTCTGCGGAGTATTATATCAACGATGCTGGCAATCAGGTGCGCGAACTCGGGCTTTCCGTCGCTTTGCATGTTTTGAAGCTGTGCGGCCTTAAAATCGAGCTTTCGAGGGACAACTATCGCGGCGAATATATCGAGGAATTGGCGCGGGAGCTTCTCGAAATGGACGAGGCGAAGACGAGGGAATTTTTAACAAAGTTAAGCAGTATATACGCGAATCAAGTTTTTGACACGGCCCTTTTGAAAGAACTCTCGGAAATCCGCGATGCACTCGAAAAGCAAGGAAATTGCGATTTAAACGTCAAAGATATTTCGATCGATTTTCGAGGTTTCATCGCCGAAGCATATAAGTTCAGTCTCGACCGGATGATCGATGGGATCCGCGATGCGCTGCAGAATTTCAATACGAAATTCGACCGCTTCTTCCGCGAATCCGAACTGCGCGAATCCGGCAAGGTCGAAAAACTGATCGACCGTCTTCGCGTTCAGGGGGATACATTCGAGAAGGACGGCGCGCGCTGGTTCGCCGCAGACAGATATGACGAGCGAGAAAAACCGTTTGTGCTTATAAAGTCCGACGGGGAATACTCTTATGGTGCCGTGGATATCGCGTATCATCAGGATAAGTTCGACCGCAGTTTCGATCTGGTCTATGATATCCTCGGGCCGGATCACCACGGCCATATCGGGCGCATGAAGGCCGCGATGAAGGCATTGGGACACGAGGGGGAGTTCGATGTCCTGACGCTCCAGCAGGTCAATCTTATCGAGGGCGGCGAGAAGGTCAAGATGTCGAAGCGCGAGGGAAAGATCGTCACGCTCAAAGAATTGGTCGATGATGTCGGGGTCGATGTTGCACGATATTTTTTCATCGCGCGGCGAATGGAGGCGCACCTCGATTTCGACCTAGGACTCGCGCGGAAGCAATCGGACGAGAATCCCGTTTTCTATATACAATATGCGCACGCGCGGATATGCAGCATACTCGAATTCGCAAAAAATAACGGTTTCGAGCCAAAGTTGGCCGGTCGCGAGGAGCTTACGGAATTGGTGAATCCCGAGGAGCTGGCGCTCGCGCGGAAGATGGCGGAGTGGCCTTCCGTTATCGAAAAATGCGCGGTCGAGATGGCGCCGCATCACCTATGCTTCTATCTTCACGGGCTTGCACAAGTTTTTCACCCGTTTTACGCCAAACATCGTGTCGTCGGGGACGACGACAGAACGACGATGGCGCGGGTTGCCCTTTGCCGATCCATAAAAGAGGTTCTCGCGCTCGGTCTCGGCCTCCTCGGAATATCGGCTCCCGAAAACATGTAAATCAATATTGCTCTTAAAGATAAATTATTACGAAAATTACAAAACAAAGGATAAGAACGAGGTAACTATGCCAAGAAAAAAGGTAGAAAAAGAACCGAAAATCGATGAAGTTCCGGTAAGTGAGAAAGAGGCTTCAGTCGAACCGAAAAAAGAATCTAATTATCGAGGAACCACATCCAGGCGGGAAATCTCCACTCGCAGTGTAAAACCGAATGGCGGAGAAATAATTGTCGATCTGGAGGAGCTTAAAAAGAAACGGATGGACGAGCTTATCGTTATGGCGGATGAGGTTGGCGTCGGAAACACGAGCACGCTTCGCCGACAGGATATCATCTTCAGGTATCTCGAAAAGATTGTCGCGACCAATGGGAATATCCACGGAAGCGGCGTTCTGGAGGCGTTGCCCGACGGATACGGTTTCCTTCGAAGCCCCGACTATAACTACTTACCCGGCCCCGACGATATTTATATATCGCCGAGCCAGATCAAGCGTTTCGGGCTTCGCACCGGCGACGAGGTTGCCGGCTATATACGTCCGCCGAAGGATACCGAGCGATTTTTCGCGCTGCTTAAGATTGAAACGGTCAACGACGAAAGCCCCGAAGCGTTCCGCCACAAAATACTGTTCGATAACCTTACGCCATTATATCCGAACGAGCGATTAATCCTCGAGACCACACCGTCGTGTGCCTCGACCAGAGTAATGGACCTCTTGACGCCAATTGGCAAGGGACAGCGCGGGCTTATTACGAGTCCTCCAAAAGCCGGTAAAACGGTGCTGCTTCAGATGATAGCCAATGCCATTACGCAGAATCATCCAGAATGCAAACTGATCATGCTTCTCATCGATGAGCGCCCCGAAGAGGTAACCGATATGCAGCGTTCGGTCGATGCAGAGGTCATTTCCAGCACATTCGACGAAGCACCGCAACGCCATGTCCAGATCGCGGATATGGTCATCGAACGTGCGAAACGGCTTGTCGAGCATAAGAGGGATGTCATTATTCTGCTCGATTCTATCACAAGATTGGCGCGAGCATATAACTCCGTTGCTCCGCATTCCGGCAGGATATTGACCGGCGGCGTGGATGCCTCGGCGCTTCAGAAACCTAAGCGGTTCTTCGGCGCGGCGAGAAATATCGAGGAGGGCGGAAGCCTGACGATCCTCGGAACGGCGCTGATCGAGACCGGCAGCAAGATGGACGAGGTTATATTCGAGGAGTTCAAGGGCACCGGCAACATGGAGATCGTTTTCGACCGCCGGCTTGCCGACCGCAGGTTGTTCCCGGCCATGGACGTCAACCGTTCCGGCACACGAAAAGAGGAACTGCTCCTCGACGATTCCACGCTTCAACGGATTTGGCTCATTCGCAAGATACTCGCCGACATGAATCCGATCGAGGCTATGGAATTCCTCAAGAACAAGGTTCTCAGCACGAAAACGAACGAAGAGTTTCTTAACTCTATGGCGATTGGATAGATGGCGATTGAGATCGTCTGCGGATTTCCGCGCGATCTTCCGCGCGGGCTTTTGCTTCTGCCGGATAACGATGCCGTCCGCGATGCCGCGCTGAGGCTGCTGCCGCGGAGCGGCGCAATCTTCACGCCGCAGACGTTCACGCCAAAAACCTTCATTTCCACGATCGAGCCGGATTCCGGTCCTCGCGAGGCGATAGACGGCGTTCGTCGAGTCTTTCTGGTAAAACGGCTCGTTCAAGACGATCCTGAATTCGCCAGTGCGCTGCACATGACCGGATTGGTGCAATCTTTGGCGTCGCTCATTCTCACGATCCGAAGGGCGGGAATCTTTTCGGGGAAGGAGCTTCTCGCACGTCTCGAGTCGAACTCGCCGCGCCATAAGCGCCTGGCCAGAATGCTCGACGGTTATGCCGATTCGCTGGATAAAATCGACGCAATCGACGGACCGGCGAGGGAACATGCAGCTATCGAATCCATTCTATCGAACGAATCGATCCACTATCCGATCCCGGAAGGGGGCGTTCACGCGTTGTGGTTCGGCGATATTATGCCGGACGAAGCGCGCATAATCGTCGCTATCGCGCGACACGCCGATGTGTATTTCTATACGCCGGCACGCGCCGATTCGCCGGTCGGAGAGAGGCTAATCCGAGCGGCGAACGTCGCCGCACAATCGATTATCGAGATCGCAGGCGAGCTAAACGTCGCCGTCCGGTTCGGGAAAAACGGGACGATCTCCTCGCCGGATGCCTTGATCTCCGCTATCGCGAGCAGGATGGGCGGGATCGACGGGGTTCCCGCGTCGCCATTCGCTGGCTGGCCACAATTGACCGCCCTTTCCGCGAGAAATCCGGCGGAAGAAGCCTCGCTTCTGGCCTCCGCCGCAAAATCCCTCTGCATCGATCATGATGTTTTGCCGTCGGATATCGCCATTTTTTGCGATGAGCCGCGCCTCATATTGCGCGAGCTGCGGGAGCACGGCCTTCCTTATCGCGGCGGAGATGAGCGAACATTCGCAGATGGCCTATCGGGAGAGCTTATCTCGCGGATTATCGCGGCGGTCGCAAGCGATTTCGGGCGGATCGAATTGTTCAGCCTATTAAAACACAGGTTAATGCGCGTCGAATCGGTCGAGCGGATGGATACGGCCGCATGTTCGGCGGGAATTGTTGGTGGCGTGCCGATCGACGGGGCATGGATTGCTGGATTGGAGGCCTGCGAGGAGCCGCTTTGCGTGAAATTGATCGAGCAGCTTCGTGGATTGAGCGATACTATCGGCGGCATCGGCAAATCGCGCAGGATGAGCGGCGTACGATTCGCGGAGACGATGGAGCGATTCTTCGAGCGGTTCGATATCCGAAACGCGATCGAGGAGATCGCCGCCGATTCGAGCATCCCGATCCGCGAGGCCGGGTTCACGGTCGATTCATATTTCAAAATACTCGATCTTTTGTCGAAATTTGCCGATGCACCGCCGGATAGCTTCGTAGGGCATTGCGCGCTTCTCCTTTCGCTTTTATCGTCCGAGAAACCGACCGACGATGGCGGCAAAGGCATCCGCATCCTGCCGATCTCCGCTCTCGGACGAACGCGCTGCCGAATCGCTATTCTCCCGAACGCCGTTCAGGGAAGGCTTCCCGGCCCGAAAGGTGAGTTTCTCTTTTTGAAAAAATCGGAGGCGGTCGCGCTCGGTCTGACCCTTCCCGACGGCCTTATGCGCGGGCTTTTCGACATCCTATCGATCCTCGAAAGGGCAGAGCTTACCGTCGTTACCCGTGCACTCGCCGAGGGAGATCGCCCGCTGCCTCCGTCACCGCTGCTGATCTCGTTGGAGAGGGCGCTCGGCGAAAACAGGGATGATTATCGGCGGTCGATGGATCGGCTCGCATCGAATCTTCTCGCGAGGCCGTTTTCCGAGAGGCGTCGCCAGATCGCGGCGGGTGAACTTTTTACATATCCGCAATCACGCTTTGCCGATCTCGAAGACCGATTCGCGGGGATCGAGTCCATGAAGGACGCCGCGCGCGCGACGCGGATTTTCCGAATAGACAAATTGCTTCCGCCGGACCGGTTCGACGGCATTGTCGGGACGGCATTCTCGAATAACCTGACGAAAATCGCAGGGAAAATCGGTGCGACGAGTCTCGATAGATACAATCGATGCCCGTTCGCGTTCTTTATGGAGAAGGTGCTCGGGATCGAGGGAATTCCCGAACCGGAGGTGGAACTCGACCGTAAAACCGAAGGCTCCGTGCTCCACAAAACGATGGAGCTTTTCTGGCGCAATCGAATCGAACGGTTCTTCGGGCGAACATCTCTAAAGCAGCGCCTTAAAAAGCTCGCCGAAATGCCTGAGGATGCGTATTCCGAAATAGCCGTCGATTCGACGAATATCGACGTGGCTATCGAAGAGATCGGCGCGGCAATCGATGTGGCGATTTCGGAGATCGAGAGTTGGCCGGGCGATTTCATAAAAGAGGATTTTGAAAGAACATTAAGGCGCGCTTCGACAGCATATCTCGAAGCGGTCGCGGTTGCGGAGGATCGATTTATCCCGATAGCGACCGAGCTTGGCATAAAAAAGTCGTTCGGCGATTCGGAAATTTTCGCGAGGGTCGATCGGATCGACGCGGACTCGAGCGGCAGAATTCGTATCGTGGATTATAAACTAAGCGGCGCTCCGTCCGGCCCCGACATCGCCGCGCTGAAGGCTATCCAGCTGCCGCTTTATTGCGTCATGCTCGACGCTATCGCGGGGATGTATTGGCACGACTTCTCGAAGGGCGAACCAAGTGAGGGCGGGCGCTTCGAGCGCGAGGATCACAGACCGGCCAAAAATAGTGACTGGCATATTCCGGTCGAGCTGTGGAGCGTTAGACTGGCCGAATTCACAAGCTATGCAGAAATGTTGCTCGAAAAGATGGCCTCTGGCGAGTTTCCGCCGAGGCCTGCTGGCGGCAAATGCCCCGAGTGGTGTGCTTTTGCTGAAATATGCGGCTACGATCCTGCACGTCCACTCCCGAAAGGCTGGCCCGACGATGGTTAAGCATATCGATTTGACACGGCAACAGAAGCTCGGCATCGATATCGACCGCTCGATTGGAATGATCGCAGGCGCTGGAAGCGGAAAGACGCGCGTGCTCACAGAAAGGTTCATCGAAATCCTCGAAAGGTGCCGATCCGATGGATTTTCTGCGGAGAAGGCGCTTAAATCGCCGGTGGCGATCACATTTACGCGCAAGGCATCGTCCGAAATGGCGGGACGAATTGCGGAGCGATGCGAGGAGTTGGCCACCGAGGTCGGTGGGAACGGCGATTTCTGGCACGAGGTTGCGATGCGCATGTCCGAGGCATCGATTGGCACTATCGACAGCTTTTGTGGTGGGATAGTCCGCCGATATCCGCTCGCGTCCGGCCTCGATCCAACATCGATGATGGAGCCGATTGGAAAGGATTTTATCGAGACTATCGCCGAAGAATTCTGCAGATCGGTTACGCAAAATGAGGGCGAGCTTACCGATTTCGCTCGAAGACTCGCCGAACTCGCCGGGTGGTCGAATATCCCGAAGGCGCTGGCTACGGCGTTTGGCAAGCGAGGTCTGACCGGCGAGGCGTTATCGCGGACTCCACGCGACGGCTCCGCCATTATCGAAAGATGGCGTGCGGCGATAGACGGTCTGGGCGGGATGTGGAATCTCGCTGTCCGGCGCGAGGTATCGGAGCGTATCGAACATGTCGTGGAGATCGCTTCCGCCGCCGATCCGACCGATAAGCTCGCCATCCAAATTCTCCAATTAAGCGAAAACCCGCCCGATCCGGGCGATCCGGCGAGTTTTCTGATTGCAGCTGAAATTTTGACCAGAAAAAGCGGCGATGCCAGACGCTTTTCGGGAAGCGGCAACAAGAAAAAATGGACGGAAGCTGACCTCGAAACCGCTCGTGCCGAATTGAATAAGATCGCGGCCGTCCTTGCCGGGGTAAAGGCTTTTATCCCCGTGGAAACGAACGATTTCGACATAAACGACGCCGAAGCGACGGCACTTTTTGCCATGCTGTATCGCCCGTTCGCAAGATTCGCCTCGGAAAGACTCATCGAATCCGGCACGCTCGACTTCCCCGATATGATTATCGGCACGCACGATATCGTCGAGGACCCGAATCTCGCAGAGGACATCGGAGAGGGGATCGGCGCGATCCTTGTCGATGAGTTTCAGGATACCGATCCACTTCAATGGGAGATCGTCTCGCGGCTGGCGGAATTCTCGACAGGAAAACTCTTCTGGGTCGGCGATCCGAAGCAATCCATATATCGATTCCGCGGAGCCGACGTGTCGAATGTCTCGAAAGGGAAAGGATGGGTGGAGTCCAGAGATGGCGCAATCGCAGGGCTTTCATGCAATTTCCGCACGACAGAAAGCGTGCTTCGGTTCGCTAATATTCTCGGAGAAATGCTTTTCACCGAGGATTCGCCGATGGACTTCGACTTCCTCGCAAGCCCCCAATCGCTCGAGTTCGGCAGAGCGGTTCCCGAAGGCTTCGACGGCGGTGTCGAGATTCTGCTTCCGGGCGAGGAGGAAGAGGAAGCCGAGATGATCGCACGGAGGATATGGACATCGGTAAATGGCGATGCCGACGGGGCTGGCCGCCTTCGAGTCGAGGATTGCGGGACGGTTCGCGAGGCTCGATGGGGCGATATCGCGGTGCTTTTTCCCTCCAGGTCTGGAATTCTCGAGCTGCTCCAAAGGGCGCTTCTCGCGCGAGATATTCCGCATCTCGAGATCGGCGGACAGGGATTTTATTCCACGAACGAAATCCGCTGCTGCGCGGATTTGCTGCTCTATGCCGCCGACCGGAGGGACGGACTCGCGCTGATGGGGCTTCTTCGCGGGCCGATTTTCGCGTTACCGGACACCTCGATTTACGCCGCTTCTATCGCGGGCGATGGCGATATCCGAAAGGGCATCGACATGATTGCGAAAGAGGGCGTTTACGCGCGAGGGGGCAATTCGCTTAGCTCGGATGAGATTAACCTCGTAGCAAAATCGGCGAAATTACTCGCAGAAATCGAGGCCGACGCGATCTCGATACCGCCGTCGGAGCTTTTGTCCGGGACGATTCTTAAAAGCGGCGCATGGACGACATTTCGCGCGTTGGTCAATGGCAAACAACGTATCGCCAACGTCGAAAAATTCATCGAAATCTGCGCGGGTTTCGACGAAAAAGGCCTCTCGCCGCTCGCGGATTTCCTTCGAGAAAAAAAACGGGGGAATACCTCCGAACGTGAGGCGAGCGTCGAACACGAGGGCACGGATGCCGTTAAACTTATGACCGTTCACCAATCGAAGGGGCTGGAATTCCCTGTGGTTATCGCGGCGAATCTCGCAAAAAAACCCGGCGGCAATCGCGGGGAAATATTCAAATGGGATCCGGTCTTCGGGCCGCTTTTAACCGCGAGGCGCGCCAATGGAACCGAAAAGGGCGCCGCCTATAATGCCGTCTCCGCTCTCGAATCCTCGCGCGACGACGCCGAACGTCGCCGGCTGCTCTATGTCGCGGCCACGCGGGCGCGCGATCATCTTATCTTATCGACCGCGAAATGGGGGGCCGGATACACGAAATACATCGCCTCCGTCATCCCGCTGGACGATCTACCGGATGGATGCGGCGA
>CAYNTG010000009.1:1773-29147 GCA_964400105.1 uncultured bacterium | reverse complement strand
CGGCGACATGCAGGTTCGACTTCGTCGGGGGATTAACAGCATCGAGATGCCGCCGCCGGAGCAGCTAAAAAATATCCCCCCGATCTTCGAGATAATAAGATCGCGCGATCTTCCGCTATCGAAACCTCCGGCGGACTCTATGCCCGTTCCCGGCGGCGGCGTGCGATTCATTCGTGCGACGGATCTGGCAAAAATTGGGAAGCGCCCGCGAAAGGCGTTGATCGAGCGAATAGCCGATTCGGAGCAGATATCCGGCGGACGTGGTGCGAAATGGGGCACTATCGTTCATGCCTTCCTTCAGGCGATGCCGACACCAATTCCACAATCCAGTTCGCTGAAAAGGATCGCCGAAAAGGCTTTAATAATCGGGCAAAGCAGCACATCGAACGATATAAAGCTAATGTTAAGGCTTGCTGACAACGATCTGGTGCGCGGCCTTTTCGCCGATTCGGAGATCGATTATCGCGAGAAGAGGATTATCCTGCGAAGGGGTGGGCTTTTGATCACCGGGGTGATAGATCGTTTATGGAAGGACTCCCACGGGTGGCATCTCATCGACTACAAAAGCGATGCCGTAGTCGGCGAAGAACGTGAAAAGCGGCTTCGACATTACGCGCCGCAACTGGCACTCTATCGGCTTGCGGTTTCGCAAGCTCTCGAGATTCCCGAATGCTCGATCGAGACCTCGATCCTCTTCACCCATAAAATACCGGAGCTATTGCCGATCCCGGAAATCGACCTCGACGCAACGCTCTCAGCGATCGAAGCCCAATAAATGGAAGCAGCCCCGTATATCTATCGGGGCTGCTGTTCGATAATGCGGATTGCCTTAATTGCCAGCCGGTTGCTGCTGGATAATCGCCTCATTTAGAATCGAATTGTCGATGGTAATTTTCGACTCGTCGATCAAAGATTGTAGATACGAATCGACCGCTTTTTGCGCGCGACCGTTCATTATCTGTCTGATCAAATTATCCTGAATATCCTCGAACGCGAGCTTCTCCGATTTCGTGGTCGAGATCAGATAGAGGAAATGGAAGCCATTGTCCGTCTTGACGGGTCCGCCCCAATCGCCCGAATCGAGACCTCCAACCAGCGTAACTACCTCTGGCGAAAGCTGATTAATGGGGATATTTCCTAACTGACCGGACTTGGCGCCTTTGGGGTCGCCGGGGTATTTCTCGATCATCTTGTCGAAATCTTCGCCTTTTTCAAGCCCCTTCTCGATTTTTTCAGCCTGATCCTGCGATACGCCGACGATCTGTTTGAGCTCGACCGTCGGGGAAGAATAGAAGAGCGATTCGTTCTCGGCATATACATTCCGGGCTTCTTCCTCCGAAACTGGTTCTGGATTCGCATTGTTTTGGATATTCATCAGCAAGAAATCCGCAAGAACTATGTCCTGCGACCGCTGCATGGCTTCCTTAACTACAAGCACCGTATCCACTTGAAGCTCGTCGGCTTTATAGGCGAGAAGCTTGCGCTTAATTATCCTGTCCAGGACCTGACCGACGCCCTCTTTTGTTGTTACGACGGAAAGCTGCTCCTGCGGAAGCGTTCTGATTTCGCCTTGAAGCTCGCTCAATGTAACATTGAGATCGTCGTTAATCGATGCTACGACAGCACTCGGGTCCGATTGTGCAAAAATAGAGGCCCCGGCGATAAGGATCGTCAGCAAGATTACTCTCTTCATTTTTCCTCCTCTTGATTGGATAAAAATTTATAAATTTTTCTAATAACATGATCTCAAAAAATGATAATTCTCAAACCGACTACGATCAAAAATAATACGAACACAATCTTAAAAATTCCCGGTTCGATCTTCTCGTGCAAACCGGCTCCGAGAACTGCACCGATCGCGCCCGGCACCCCGATCATAAGCGCATTTCCGATAGACACGAACCCAATGCACCCCTCCGGCCTGCCTGGTACCGAACCACCCCAAAGCATAAGACCTGCGATAGCGCCAGCAGAAAGCACCGCAGTCATCGCGGAAGACGTTCCGGCGGCGCGTTTCGTCCGCATCCCCAAAAGTCCGATCAAAAGCGGCACCGCCAATATTCCGCCGCCGATTCCCACCGTCGATGCCAAAACCCCAATACCGATTCCCATGGAAACGAGCCACCACGGCGCGTCTTCTTGCCTTTCTCCATCTCCGGTCTTTTTCGAGAGTGCCATCCGCAGCGCCGTCAAAATCAAAACCGCACCGATTATCGTTTTCAAAATATCCGCCGGAAGACAGCGAACTATATATCCACCGGCAAACGAACCGACCAACGCCCCTATCGACAACCTCAGCCAGACCCCACCGGAAACATGTCCCAATCGCCAATGCTTAACCGCACCTGCCAACGATGTCAGCAGAACGGCACCCATGCTCGTTCCGACGCACATCTTTGGCAGAAGCTCCACGGGGCAATAGGAAGCCATCGAAAAGAAAAGAACCGGTAAATATGCCGCCCCTCCGCCGATGCCGAGATAACCCGCCAGAATGCCTACGACGAATCCGATCGGGATAAGGTATAGCTCGATCGGCGCTCCTTAATCTTCCTCGGACGGCGTGAGCAGCGCCGTATATTCGTCCTCGTTTTTGATAATTTCGACAGCCTTCGCTATTGCCGGATCCGTTTTCAATATAACATATTGATAATTCGCGTCCTCGCCCCATAGCTTGCTGACGAACTCTCTGCGCAACGCACGATCTATATAGTCCAGATTGCGTTCGAAATCCTTCTTCTTTTCGATATCGACCGTCTCGTGAACCATCTCCAGCTGCTCGGCAATCCCGGAATCGTATCCCAGATCGACTGCTGCGGACTCGGCCTCTTCGAGACGAATCTCGACGAGTGTCTTATACTCAAAATCGTTATCTTCGGTATATTTCACGAACTCTTTATAGAGTTCATTGCTAACCTCGAAATCCGGTGGAAAATCGGAGTTGTCGGCATCGAATTCGATGACGAAATCGAAGAACATGCTATTACGCTCCAACTCGACCGCCAATCTCGAAATCTTATCCGGCTCGAAAAAGATATCCGGTGCGATCCCGCCGCCGCCATATACCGTGCGTCCGACGTTTGTGTAATAAACAGGCATATCCTCTGTAATACTATCCGCATCCTCTTCTTCACTATCCATGGAAAGGTCCTGCTCCCACCACCTTCCGACGGCCTCATCGTTATCGCCATCGACGTTTTCCACATCTTCTTCTTCGGTAACCGGCTGAAGGATAACCGATTCCGGCCTGTCGAGATAATCCTCCTTCTGGATACACCTTCCGGATGGGATATAATACTTGGCGGTTGTAATCTTGAGGGCGTCTTCATCGTCGGAAAGCCTTATAACGCTTTGAACCAGACCCTTGCCGAAGGTCCTCGCGCCGACGATAACACCTCGGTCATGATCCTGTATCGCGCCCGCAACTATCTCGCTTGCGGAGGCACTTCCCTGATTGACCAGCACGATCAACTCGCCGTCGCTGTATTCCGAACCCCATCTCGAATGGTAATCGCGGCGCGATTGCTCCGTTTTTCCCTTCGTATAGACGACCATCATGCCGGGGTCGAGGAAGATGCTCGACACCTCGATCGCCTGATTGAGAAGCCCGCCGGAATTGGACCTCAGGTCGAATATCAAACTCTCCATACCTTCGCGTTTCAATGAATCCACGGCGGCATTAACCTCGGCGCCGGCATCCTCGGAGAACCGCGCGAGGCGAATATAACCGATCTTCTCGTCGATCATCCCCGCAAACGGCACGGCATCGATATGGATAATAGCCCGAACGATCTCGTAATCGAGCGGCTCCGGCTCTCCCTTTCGAACGATGGTGAGCGTAACATGTGTTTCTGGTTCGCCGCGAAGGACATCGACGGCGTCCCTTGTCGTCATTCCCTTCGTCGGTTTGCCGTCGATCCCGACGATCTTGTCTCCGGCGGTGAGGCCCATCCGGTATGCCGGTGTGCCCTCCATCGGCGATATGATTGTGAGGATTCTATCGCGCATCCCGATAATTATACCGAGACCTCCGAACTCGCCTTTTGTGGTGGTTTTAAGGTCCTCGTAAGCCTCTGGCTTGAAATAGACGGTGTGATAATCGAGGCCGTCCAGGAGGCCTTTTATCCCGCCGACGATAAACTTATGTGTGTCGATCGGATCGACGTAGTTCTCGTATGTTTTGTTGATTACCTTGCCGATAAGCTTGACATCCTTGATTATATTGCTCCCGCCCTGCGTGGCGAGAACCACTGCCGCCAGCGCGAGAAGCGCGGCTAGAATTATCGGATATATATATTTTCTTCTCATCATTATCGTTTTCTCCTAATTTCCCTTTTTTGAAAATGCTCGATGAATTTTTCAACCGTGCCGACGACCTTGCTTTCCGTCTCTTCTATCTCGCCGGAGCTGTCGATTACTATAATCCTTTCCGGGTAGCGCTGTGCGAGTTCCAGATAGCCGCCTCGAACCATCTCCAGGAAGTCGATTCCCTCTCTCTCGAGTCTGTCGAGAGTTCGGTGTCGCGTCCGTTTAACGGCCACTTCAGCGGGAATATCAAAAATAATTGTCAAATCCGGCCATCGCGGAATAACAAGCTCGTTGAGCTTTTCAACGAGCTCGATACCGAGGCCGCGCCCGACTCCCTGATATGCGGTCGAGCTATCGGCGTAACGGTCGGAAAGAACCACTCCACCGCCTTCGAGGAACGGTCGGATAACCTCCTCGCCGTGCTGGTGCCGCGACGCGAGATACAACAAAAGCTCTGCGGTCGGCGTGATCTTTCCGACGAGTTTCGCATCGAGCAATATGCTGCGTATAAGTTCAGCAAGTTCTGTGCCACCCGGCTCGCGAGTTGCTTTTACATTGAAACCTTTTTCACGTAGAAATTTTTCCACCCCTCCCATATGGGTGGACTTGCCGCAACCGTCTATCCCCTCGAACGATATGAAGATACCTTTATCCATATTATAAAAATAAATAGGTTAAAAAATCGTGACTTTCACCTTGAAGTATTGCTGCGGATTTTTTCGAATATCCAGAAGCAGCGAATCGAGCGATCCGACGACGCTCGATATCTGCTGATAAAGGCTGTCGGACGATATTATCTTGCCGGATGTTCCCTCGCCGCGCTCAACGCGCGCGATGAGCGTGTCGATCCGTCCGAGGGAGCTGCTGAGGTGGTCATAGAGCGCCGGGTCCTTTACCAATCGACCGAACGTTCCAGAGCCACCGGAAATAGTATCGATTAACTCATTAACATCGTCAACAACCGAGACCATCTCGTCATATAGAACGGGATCGTTGAAAAGTCGCCCGATGGTTCCCTCGTTACGCTCGATACGACCGCTTATTTTTTCGGTGTAACGGGCGATCTTAGTAAAATCGATATATAACGACGGGTCATTGATCAATCTGCCAATCGTGCCCTGCCCGGAATCGATCTTTGCCGCTATCGATTTCAATGATTTTCCGCCCTCCGCGAGGTCGTCGAATGTTTCGACTCCACGTTTAATAAGCTCCTCGAAATCGATCGGGTTGTCCGTAGAGACATATTCCTGCGGTTTGAGTTCAGGATTATCCTGAGAGCCGAGTGTAATCCCGACGAATTTGTCTCCGAGAAGGCCGAGCGTGCCGATCCGGGCCTCTGAATCGGTTCGAATAAGGTCGCGATAATCGCTGTCGATCTGCATAGTAACATCGATGGCGACCTCCTCTCCGGTGTCGCGAACGAACCTGATATTGGAGACGTAACCGATCTTACGTCCCGCGAGCCAAACCGGAGCGCCGGTCTGAAGCCCGCTGATTCTCTCGAAGCGGGCGTTCAGTTCGTATCTTCTGGAAAAGAATCCTTGATCGCCACCGATAATTATAACCGCTACACCCAAAATAAGCAGCGCAACTACGATAAGTCCTCCGATGGAGGCCTTTTGTGCCGGAGTAGTCCTTAAGACCGGTCTTGCCATGATGCGTCCTTTATAAATTCCCGCAGCCCGGGGTTGCTCGATTTAAATAACTCGTCTTTATTTCCCTCGAAAGCGATTATGCCGTCGTCGATGAACGCATATCTCGTGCCCACACGCATCGCGCTCGCAAGATCGTGGGTTACGACGATAGAGGTAACCCCAAACCGCTCTCTCGTGCGAATTATGAGATTGTTGATCATGCCGGAAGTAACCGGATCGAGGCCCGTCGTCGGTTCGTCGAAAAAGACATAAGATGGATCGTTTATCATCGCCCGTGCGAGGGCGACGCGTTTTTTCATCCCCCCCGAAAGCTCGGCGGGCATTTTTTTCTGGGCGCCATCGAGATCGACAAAAGAGAGAAGCATAGCGATTTTATCGTCTATCTCCGCGATCGATAGATCGGTGTGCTCCAAAAGCGGATATGCAAGATTTTGCCAGACATTCATCGAATCGAATAGCGCCGCACCCTGAAAAAGCATTCCGAATTTTTTACGAACCGGCATCATCGCGATATCATCGTAACTCGTTGTATCCTCACCGTCAATAATAATCGATCCCTCGTCCGGATATAACAACCTTAGTATAACTTTCAGCAATACCGATTTTCCGCAACCGGATTTGCCCATAACAACAAATGTATCTCCGGTATCGATATCGAGGTTAATCCCGTTCAGTACCTCCAGGTCGTCGAAGGATTTCCATATGTTTTTGATCGAAATCACTCTATTTAAAAAGCCAGCCCCGGTAGAAGTTTGAGTAAAACCACCGATAGGAAGTAATCGGTTATCAAAATAAAGACTATCGACAGAACGACCGCTTTCGTCGTAGCCTTGCCTACTCCGGTCGTCCCGCCCTCGACATGAAGCCCCGAATAACACCCGATTGTTATAATTAACACCGAGAAAAATAGACCCTTCACGAGCGTCATAGCCAAATCCTCTACTACCAGCGCCTGAATAACGGTTTTCTTGTAAAATGTCGGAGCGAGTCCGAAAGACGCAGAGGCGATGAACCCGCCTCCAAGAATCCCCATCAGGTCGGCGATGATAACCAACAACGGTATCATAATCATCCCCGCGAGAAGCTTCGTCGAGACGAGCTTCTTGATCGGATCGGTCGCCATCGCGCGCATCGCGTCTATCTGTTCGGTAACGAGCATACTTCCAAGCTCCGCCGCCGTTCCCGCGCCGACACGTCCCGCTACGACTATCGCGGCTAAAACCGGCCCAAGTTCGCGGACAAGCGAAAGGCTGATTAGCGTGCCGATATACATCTTCGCCCCGAAAATCGCCATCGCAAAACCGGATTGATATGCGAGGATCATCCCCACGAATGTGCTGGTCAAAAGAACTATCGGCAGCGATTGGACGCCGATATTTTCCATCTGGCGAAGGGTTTCCGCAAAATAGAATGGCGGCTTAACGATGCCGGCAAAGGCACGCGCAACCAAAGTAAAATAATCGTAGACCTTTTCGAGGCTTTTTTTGATGTTGTTCAGCACAATTCTCCATGAAAGTTTAAAAATATATAACGGTTCGTCGGCCTTTCCGCAAGCTAATAACTAAATTTTTATGTTCGGTAATGAGACATTGTCCACGCGAAGCTATGGGCGTTTTTCGGTTGGGCGTCGGAACCGCGTAGGTGGGCAACGTGCTCGACCCGACGGGCCTAAGGCTCGTCGAGATTCTCTCCTGCAGGCGAAAATTTATGCCGTGTCGCAAAGCGTCGAGGCCTATTTGCCGCCGTTGCCCGCCGTTAGTTGTGAAGCGATTGCGTCGCACGTCGTTATGTAGGCAAAACCGAACGCCAGGTTCAAAAGACTCGCAAGGTGCATCTCCTCGTTGATCGCTCCGGTTCCATCCGCCGGGAAAAAGACCCGGTAGTCCCGATAGAATGCGTCACGCGCCGTCGATTCGCAGCAAAGGTTGGTCATGACGCCGGTAACGACGAGGTCTTCCACTTTCAGGCAGCGCAACACGGTCTCGAGATCCGTATTGTAGAAGGCGGAATATCGATGCTTGAGGACGACCTTCTCGCCCGGCATCGGAGTCAAATCCGGATGAACCTCGCTCTCCCGGCTGCCTTCGAGACACCTGCCCTCCCACCACCAATCCATGATCCCGATGTCCATGTCGCCGGGATGGTGGACGTGTCTGGTGAAGATCACCGGCTGGCCCGCAATGCGAAACGCATTCACGAGGCGCTTGACCGCCGGGAGGATGGCCGCGCCGCCGCACGTGAAGGTCGGGGATTCCTCGTCGAGAAAGAACCGCTGCATATCGATCACAAGCAGGGCGCTTTTCGCCGCGTTCAGCCGCATCTCATGCAGATTGTATCGACGAATCCGCTTCAGCCATTCCAGAGCCTTGTGTTCAATATTTTCGGTAGTCACGTATGGTTCCATTATTACCTCCAATTATTGCGATTTAGATACACATTAGTATCCGACGTCGCGTTAGTCAAGCGGAATTCGACGAATACGTGTCGGGGATTTCAGAGTATTATTTGAAATCGAGGGCGAAAACATTATAATCTATCGGGTTGTGAATAGGCGCGACGCATACAAGGCAAGGAGATAAAATGATCGAACTTCACCCGAACTATATAAGCAAGGAAGGCAAGCGCGAATACGTGATTTTGCCCTACGAGGAGTTCTCGCTAATTGAACAGCTTTTGCAGGACTTCGAGGACCTGCGCGACCTGCGCGACGCGAAAGCGACCGAAGCCAACGCCCCCACGAAAACTCTCGACGAGGTGAAAGCGAAACTGGGAATAGCCTGATGATAACGCGAAACCAAAACCAAGCAACCAACCCGACGCACGCTATCGTCGCACGAAGCCAAATTTGGATTTCTGTATTTTCTTATATGACGATTATCGCCTTTACGTTGTGTCTGTTATTCATTGCGTGCGAGAGCGAGGACGACGACAACCCGCCCGACGCGACATTTCAAGAGCAATGGTTCCCGATGGAAATCGGCTATCGATGGACAGTGCAGACTCAATATTGGGATAGCACTTTGTATATAGCAACTCGCACCGTGGTCGCCGAAAGCACAATCGACGGCTACACATGTTACGCGGTGAGATACGATTATCCGCCAGAATACCATGAACCGGAATTCGATTGGTGGCACGTCTTTGAGGACAGTGTCTATTGGCCGACGAAACAATACTCTTACGATTTCCCCTTCGAAGAAAACGGATGGCAGCATCACTATTCAATAGTCGGTTGGAGCCCGGATGTAACTATTGTGTATAATCACTATTGGAAAACAACATCGGGCCATTCCATCGAAGTTATTGCCGGCTATTTCGATAATTGTTGGATTACTGAGGAAGTTGTAGTTTCACACAATTCGAGTAACGACGAAATAGATACTTCCTATAACACGGAAAGAATCTATTATCTTGCGCGGGATATCGGTTGGATAAAAGGGCCGGATTTCGAGCTTATATCTTTCGAGACCGATATCGATGTAAGCGACCTGTGGCCTCTGCCAGAGGGGCGAAATCGCCCGCGACAGGAGTTATCGATAACCGGGCATCGAACCGCTCGCTTTTTGTCCGATCGTTATTTGAAATGATAATTTGGCTGTAGGGGACGGGTCGCCCGTCCCGTCGGCGAACAGGCGAGGAGACCGCGCCCGTCGTTATCGTTCCCTTCGACTCCGCTCGGGGAACGCGCGGTCGTTGAGCTGGTTGTTGAGCGAAGTCGAAACGACGGATTGAAAACGATAATTGCGGTATTTCCGCGTAGAGACGGACAGCATGTGACAGAAGAAACCCGCAGGGCTGCGTCTCTACGAAGCGTGAGGGTCCCAAACCCTCCCGCTTGAATACTCTCCCTGCACGTTTCCATATGTTTCCACAATCCATAATTCTTAAAAAAAGGCCTTGACCCAGACGAATTCGCGTTCTCTTTTCTTTTGGCCATGTTAATCTCCTTTCATGGTTGTTCCTAACTCCAGAAAGAAGGCCTTAGGGGCCCTTTTTTCCAACTAATTCTAAATACATACAATATGCTACATAATCAGAAACCGAAATTTTCCTTTGAATAGACTGCGGATTTAGATATAATTTAAGGATTTATATTTTTAATTAAGGAGTAGAATGAAATTTTCGAAGCGTAGTTCGCTTTTGAGCGATTCCCCAACACTCGCTATTGCGGCAAAGGCAAAGCAGCTCAAAATGGAGGGCGTAGATATTATTAGTTTTTCGGCGGGACAACCGGATTTTCATACTCCCGATTCCGTAAAAGCCGCCGGAATCGAGGCAATCGAAAATAATGAGACGGGTTACACTGCCAGTAGCGGAAAGCCGAATCTTCGCAGGTTGGTCGCCGAATGGATGAGCCACGAGGTCGGTGTCGATTATGTGTCAAATCAGATTATCGTTTCGACGGGCGCCAAATTTGCGCTCGTCGTTTCGATTCTTGCAGCGGTCGATCCGGGCGACGAGGTGATTTTCGCGGCGCCTTATTGGGTCAGCTATACCGAGATGGTCAAACTCGCAGGCGGAAAACCAAAGGTGATTAGAACAGGTAAAGCCGACGGTTTTAAGCTCTCGCCAGAGGCCCTCGAAGCCGCTATCGGCCCGAAAACGAAGATGCTCATGATCAACTCGCCCAATAATCCCACCGGTGCGGTATATACGCGAGCCGAATTGGAGGCTTTGGCGGAAGTCCTAAATAAATATCCCGATATCTGGATTCTCAGCGACGAGATTTACAGCCGCCTTATATTCGACGGCAAAAAGCACGTCTCGATAGCGTCGATATCCCCAGAAATTGCCGGGCGGACTATCGTGGTCAACGGTGTGAGCAAGGCGTTTGCGATGACAGGGTGGCGTATCGGGTGGGCTGCCGGCCCGGTGGAGCTTATATCGAGAGCCGGAAAGATTCAGAGCCATTCGACGAGTTGCCCGTGTAGCATAAGTCAATACGCTGCCGAGCGTGCGCTTCAAATCGACGATTCCTTCATCGAAGATTGGGTGAACCAATATTCCGGACGGCGCGACCTTTTCATTCGCCTTCTCGAGGATATTCCCGGAATCGAGCCTTTCGTGCCGGAGGGCGCATTTTATCTCTTCTGTAACATCGGCGGATGGATCGGAAAAACCGCTCCGGACGGCAAGATCGTCGAATCCTGCTCGGACGCGGCGGAATACCTTCTGGACGAAGCGCGTGTAGCGGCGGTTCCGGGGGGCGCATTCGGCATGGAAGGGCATATGCGCTTCTCGTTCGCATGTAGCACCGAGACGATAGAACGCGGAGTCCTGCGTATCGCAAAGGCGGTTGGCAAATTGAGATGAGGGAGTTCAGGGTCGAACCGATCGGCGTGGTTCATTCGCCGATAAAACGCAATTCGGATGCCCCGATTCAGCCGAAGTTCTCCGATTTCGAGGGACAAATCGAGGTGTTTCCAAAGTTCTCCGCCGGTTTGACCGATGTCGATGGCTACTCACACATCACGGTGATATTCGTTTTCGACCGATGCAGCGATTACGAGCTTATGACATATCCATATATGGGCGACTCGAAAAGGGGGGTCTTCGCCACGAGATCGCCATACCGCCCGAATTTTCTCGGCATATCGGTGCTAGAGGTGAAATCCGTCGAGGGCAATATAATCGAGGTCGCCGGTCTGGATATCCTCGACGGCACACCGGTGCTGGATATTAAGCCTTACGTGGCCGGGTTTGCACGTAAAGGCGAAGATATAAAAACTGGTTGGCTTGGAGATCGCCCGAAAAAAACCGATGGAATCAAGAGCGAACACGACCGGAAGAATGAAAGGTAACGATGCCGACATACGAGTATAAATGTAAATCCTGCGGGTTTATTTTCGAGAAATTCCAACGGATAAGCGACGAGCCAATTAAAAAATGTCCTAAATGTGGCTGCGAGGTAGCGAGGGTAATCTACGGAGGTTCCGGGGTGATATTTAAGGGTTCCGGGTGGTATGTTACCGACTATGGCAAGGGCCGTTCGTCCGCTTCGATCGGTGCTAAAGATGCAGATTCGCAAGTGGGCAAATCTTCCGAGAAACCATCCGAAACAAAAAGCGATAAGGTCAAAGAAAAGACGATAGCCAAGGAAGAATAACATGGACTGGAAGATATTTCTTACCGCTTTCGGAACGATTTTTCTCGCCGAGCTTGGAGATAAAACCCAACTCGCAACATTATTGTATGCCGCTAAATCTCCTAAGCCGTTATCGGTTTTCATCGCGTCGAGTTTGGCGCTGGTGCTGTCTTCGGCCCTTGCCGTGGCCTTTGGATCGGTGCTCGGTAATTACATTCCCGCCAATATAGTCTCGAAGATTGCCGGTGCCGGGTTTATCGTTATAGGGATTTTCCTCGTTCTCGGCAAATTCTGATAGCTAAAACATAGGTTATTCGTTAAGCAAAATTTGTATCACAACATTCCACGCCCCGGCCTTAAGGAACAATTCTCTTGCGCGATGCGGAAAATGGAGTATATTGAGAGTTACAGATAACGGGGAACGAAAAAATGAAGAAAACGGCTCAATTACAAATCTTCGATAAACCGGATGCCGGTGTAAAAAGGAAAAAAAGGAAATCCCCCGACGGTATAGTTACGAGCGATTTGACCCGTTCGGCATATATCGGGGATAATTCTGGCGTATTCCCTCACGTTATGAAGCTCCATGTCCCTCCCGGTTCGGTTGTCGCCGATGTTACATACGGCAAGGGCGTTTTCTGGAGGAAAATCCCCGACGGTGAATATGAATTACGGGCAACCGATATAGCTACCGGTGTCGATTGCAGGGATTTGCCTTATGAAAACGGTTCCATTGATTGCGTTGTCCTCGACCCGCCGTATATGGAGGGTTTTTACCGACGCGATAAAAGCAACCTCGCCGGTGCGGGAACACATAATTCTTTTAGGGAATATTATTCGAATGGCGACCAATACGGCGACGCGCCCAAATACCATGCCGCAGTGCTCGACATGTATATAAAAGCCGGAATCGAGGCCCATCGGGTGTTAAAGGAAGCGGGTGAATTTATAGTTAAATGTCAGGATGAAGTCAGCGCGAATAAACAACATCTAACTCATGTGGAAATTATAAACGAATACGCGGAAATAGGTTTTTATGTCGTGGATTTATTCGTTGTCGTCCGGTTGAATAAACCTGGTGTGAGCAGGATAATCAAACAGGTGCACGCCAGAAAAAACCATTCGTATTTTTTAGTATTCGAAAAGACAAGAAAGAAGGCCAATGGGCGTTATTAAAGAATGGAAGATTTCTTTCGACGAAATCGACGAGGTTGTTACCGCGAATCCGAGCTTGAGGGGTTTCTTATTCGGGTATTTGAATGAATATATGCTCAAAAAAATTTGGTTTAATGGTGATGAAGTTTCAAAAGTAAAAAAATATGACAACCATGATAGAAAACATAAAGGCGATCTCTTTGTAACTTATAAAGGTGTCGAGATATTTATTGAGGCTAAAGGTTTGCAGAAAAAAAGCGTCGGGGAAACGGATGACGGATACGTCGGTAAATTCCAGTGCGACGCGAGCGATAAAAGACCTGTCGCTCTTCCCAACGGCGATATTATCGAGACTACTTGCTTGGCCGTCGGTGAATTCGACCTGCTCGCGGTCGGTATTTTTGAGTTCGGCAAAGAGTGGCGTTTCGCATTCATAAAAAATGAAAATTTGCCGAGAACAACTTCATCAAGGTATACGTCAGAACAACAAAAATATCTACTCAAAGGCACGACTAGCATAACCTGGCCGCTAAAGCCGCCTTTCGAACCGGAACCTTTCAGATTAATTGATGAAATAGTAAAAGAGAAAAGACGTTCGAGAAAGAAGTAATCACTCTTAGCGTCACATATAAAATAACATAAAAATCGCCAAACACGCCGTTAACGGAAATATTACCGATAAGCAATATACTTGCCTATGTGCTAACGACGTATCAATAATTACATAGTATATAAAAAGCGAAAACTGCCCGGTTTTTACAGACGCCACCGTATCGTGGTCGGTGAACGCTATGTCGCCTATGCGATAATTTTTCGCGCGTTCGATTATCTGCTCCGACGTGAACGTGCCGTCAGAGGCATTGCTGTGCATATGAAGGTCGCAATATTTCAAGTAATAACCTTTGAAGCGGGATTATGCCTTTAGAAATGAGGGAAATAATAAAAAGAATCTGTCATAATGCGATTGGATCCGACGATCCTTTTCTTAAAGAGAATGACGCAAAATGGCTGATTGCTTATATGTGGTGGATTAGAGATTTGGAAAATGAAGATGTGAATTTATCCCAGTTTAACCAAAACATGAGCGAACATATTAATTCTATTTAACTCGAACTCGTTCCACCGCTCATCGGTGGATTGATATCCACTGTCGATCAGGACGGCGTCCGTGGGATTTCACTCCATTCAACAAGACAGTCACCTACCGGGCGGCACGTTCTTCGTAAAATAGCGGAAGGTCGCCGCGAAAGCTCTTGCAGACGATCTCGACGTGGCGCAGGTATGGTTCCTTTTCCACCGACGGCGCAAAGACCGCGCCATCGACGATATAAAGCCTGTTGGTGATCCGATCCGAAAGCACATACGAGACGATCGGGCCGCCGAGACCCTCCTTTTCGTTCTCCCATAATGCGCGGATTTGCACCGCCGACCTTCCGCCAATATATGTTCCGGTGGTTTCGGGCGAAAAATCGGGCGAAACGCGATCCCCCTCGTAATAAATCGCGCAAAGACTGTCGCGAACATTGCGCCAACGCTCGACCGAGAAGTCCATCGATGAATCGAGCGGCGTCCACCAAACGAAGACCCATCTTTCCGGTTCGAGTGTGCGAAGCCATATAAACCGGTCGCTCGCGGCTCCCTTTTCCCAGTCCCAAAAACGTGGAATCCGTATCCCGAAGCCGTATTCCGATGCGACGGAATCCTCCAGATCGAGTTTTTCGCTCTCGCCGAATACCTTGCCAAAAAGCCACGGCGAAACGCGCTCGTTCACGGAGTTGTCGATCAGCCGGAAAGCCTCCTCGCCGCCGAGTTCGAGCCTCGCGGCAAGGTCCTCCACCGTCGGCGCAGTGATTATCAGCGTGAGCTGATTCTTCGCCCAGATATCCTCCTTTGCGATAATCCATGTCCGCCCGGAGAGGACCATCTTTTGGACATCTTTTGAAAGCGCATTGCGGATGAACATGCCAGCCGGGCCGGGCGATTCGAGGCTCGCGGCGATTATCGATGTTCGGGCGTTTGTGAGGCGCGCCATTAATGTTGTATCGACATATTCGAGATTGAAAATATTCTCTTTTTGCGGCGTGGTAATCTCGACCTCGATAGCTCCTGCAAGCGCTGGCCCTACAACACCCAATTCCTCGACATCGATCAGCGCGGGGATTTTTTTATACGAGCCAACTGCCTCGCGAGAAAGATCGCAACCGATAAGCATCATAATCACAAATGTTGTCAAACCAAAAATCCTGATTTTCATTTCCACTTCCCTTTAACACGATGATTCGATTGCGCTTATCGCTCGCTCGAGAAATTTTCGATGGCTGGCGAAAACCAGTTCCGGGGCTTCGGCGATGGAAAACCATCTCGCCTCCGAGGCGTCGTCCCCGGCCACGACCTCGCCCTCGCAAGGTTCGACGAGAAATCCGGCTACCATGACGTTGATATACATTGTGCTTCGCTGCCCTTCGACACCGAGTTGTCCGACGATCTTTCCTGTGATTCCCGTCTCCTCGATCATCTCGCGAATGGCGCATTCGGAGGGTGTTTCATCGATCTCGACGAAACCGCCCGGCAGCGACCATTTGCCAAAGCCGGGTTCCACGGATCGTTTCGTCATAAGGACGCGACCGTCGCAGTCGAATGCAACCACGCATGTCGCGGGAAGGGGATTCTCGTAAATAGTTTTATCACAACTCGCACAGAACATCCTCGCGCGGCCTTCGGCAATCCTTTTTTCGAGCGGCGCTCCGCAGTCCGGGCAAAATTCAGGTCTTTTTCGCATCGGGCTTATCTCCTTTGAAAAATATCTTTTTGGAAAAATACGCCATCCCGAAACCGACTGCGGCTCCATAAAGCGCTCCCGCGAAAATATCGAAAGGCCAATGAACACCGACATAAACGCGGCTGTATGCCACACATGCCGCGAGGATATAAAATGGCGCCGTTCGCCAACCATAATGTGTAATTAGTGCGGTGAATATGCCGAAGCTCGCCGCCGCATGAAGGCTTGGCATCGAAAGGCCGCTGCCGCAATCGACAAGAAGCCTTCCGATCTCCAGATGGCACGGTCTCGGTCTGCCGAAAAGAGGTTTCAGAATATAATGGCCGACCGAATCGATTATTCCATACGCCAAAACAACGGAAAGCGCAGCGACACGCCCCTTTTTGCTGCCCAACACAGCGAAAAGTAAAAGGATCGCGATAACAATCAAAATCCCCGTTTCCTGATTCGTAACGAGCGTCATAAACCTGTCGAGAAACGGCGATATCCATCGGCCGTTCATCGCTTCGAACATCGACATATCGATCTTATGTAAAAAATTCAGCATATCAAAAAGTGATGTAAGGCGGTTTCGATTTGTCGAGGGCAGCGGAAAGTCTCTTCTTCGCCGCGTAAATGGCGTCGCGCAAACCTTTACCCAAGGCCAGCTCCGCCGCGATCAAAGACGACAATGCGCATCCCGTTCCACGAAAATTCCCATCGATCCTCGCCGAAGCAAATTCAACCCGTCCGGCCGGATCGAAGAGTAAATCGACAGGATCGCCTTCTGAGTGGCCACCCGTCACGAGAACGGCATTCGTTGATTTTAACAAGGCTATCCCGGCTTCCACTGAGGAATTAATCGAATCTACGGCGTATCCAGATAGCGCGGCGGCCTCGTCCCAGTTCGGCGTGATAACCGTCGATATCGGAAAGAGAAGCTCTACCATCGCATCGATGCCGGCTTCGTCCAAAAGTTCCATGCCCGACGACGACCGCATCACCGTATCGAGAACTACTGGACAGTTTTCAAGCGCGCCGAGCCGATCCGCAACGACGCGAACGATTTCGGAGTTTGCGAGCATGCCTATCTTGATAGCGGAGGGGCGGATTGCGAGGGCGGCGTCTATCGACTCGATAAATGTCCTCGAATCCACCGGCCAAACCGCGATGCCCCGATCGTGCGTCTGGTTCGCAAATGCCGCGACAACCGCACCGGCGGGAACGCCGCAGACCGCGAATGCACGGATATCCGCGACGATGCCCGCGCCGCCGGTCGGGTCCAGCCCACCGATAGTTAATGCCGTTTTGAATGTCATGATCTTTGGGATTTTATCCTTGAACAAACATGTTTGCAACCGGTTTGTCCATTTTCCGGCATATTTTGTGCTTTAAGATAAATTGCATTTGTTTAAAATGAAACTTGCGGGTTAGATTATGATTAGATTTTTAGCGGCAATCCTTCTCTGTTTTTCGATTTCGGCGCTTTATGCAATTCCCGTCGAATGCATCGAATCGAGCGACGGCCTCTCGATATCATGGAGTCCGCCGAAACTCGATTCCGCCGATGTGGAGGGTGGTTTTATCGAGATTTCCGCAAATGGCGCGGAGGTTTTTGCCGAAACGGGCGAGCCGGCGATTCCGGAATTTAAAATCTCCGTTGTGCTGCCATCGGCGGGGGATTGGAGCTTTCGAATCGAGGAGCAAACATGGGAACCGACGGGTCGTGTCAATCTGGCTCCGATGCCGACATGGCGCGGCTTTCCCGATGGCCCATATTCGCTCGAATACATCCCTGATTCCGCTTCGTATTCCATCGATCGATGGCTTCCCGACGAACCGATCTCTTTCTCGGAAACCGGTTTTATGCGGAATATCAGGATCGGCCACCTCACTATCGCAGCGATCCGTTATAACCCCGCTAACCGCGAGATAGAGCGCCTTGTCGCACTCCGCGCGAGGATAGAATTTACCGGCGGCGGAAATGGCGGCGCCCCGGATGCCATCGAACGAAGCCTCATCGAGGCCTCGCTAAATCCACAAATTGCGACTTCTTTCGTCGGTAAAAAACCACGCAAAAGACCGCAATCGAGCGCCTTTTCGGCCTCCGATAGATGGTTCACATTTGCGGTCTCGTCGCCGGGGCTTGTGAAAATCGATAGAAGCATTATCACTTATCTCGGGGAAAATCCATCGGAGGTCGATCCCGACGAGATCCGCGTTTTCGACGACGGATGGCGCGAGCTTTCGATAAACATGTCGCCGAATCTGCCGGGATTAGAGGAGATACCACTCCGGCAAATCGGGCTTGCCGACGGCTCTTTCGACAGCGAAGATGCGCTTTACTTCTACGCTCGCGGGCCGGAAGGATGGGTTTGGGAAAACGAGAAATTCTTCCACCACTCGAACCGATTCACGAAAGAGAATTATTATTGGATTACTATCGGCGGAGATTTTCCACTGCCAGCCGCGAGGCTCGAACTCGAGTCCCCGGCCGGCGGAGACACGACGTCCACTGGAAGGCTTCTCCACTATGTCGAAAATGACTATATCTACACGAAGACCTCGAACGACATCGACTGGGGCTCCGAGGAAACGATCTGGAAGTTCATCAGCCTGCTCGATTCTCGAATCGACACAACGCGGGGTGTGTATTTCAGGCATCGGCTCGTCCGCCCGGTCGATGAATACCCACCGGTCGTCTATGCTACGGCCAACGGCGAGTCGCCGGATTCTGCCTTCGGTATATGGACCGGCGCGCAGCAGTCGTTCTTCGAAAGTGCATTCACTAAAGGCATAAACAGTATCGAGTTATCATTCGGCACGAAAGCCGTCCTTTTCGACTATTACGAATTCCTTTATTGGATCGATCTGGAGGAAAACAACGGCTTCCTCGATTTCGCCGGGAGCGATTCCGCTGCGACGTATATAATCTCCGGCTTCGATGGAACACCGTTCGTCTTCGACATCTCCGACGAAACCGATCTGCGCGCGTTTGCCCTAAACGACTGCGACGACGGAGAATATTCATTCTCCGATTCCATCGGCGGAAGGAGATACTACGTCGCGTCGCCTTCTGCGGCCACCGTTCCCAATATGCCGGCCGCACGCGAGCTCGAGAACCTTCGCGAAAGGGTATTCGACAGCGATCTTCTGATGCTTATACCGGAGGGCCTCGAGAACGATCTCGCGGAATATATCGATTATCGCGAAGGGAAGGGGACGTCGGTGGATTGGGTCTTTGTCGAGAGCGTTCTGGAGGAGTTCGGATTCGGGTCTTCCGACCCGACGGCGATACGGGACTTTTTGCGCTATCTTTGGCTTTATGTGGACGATCCGCCGGAGAACATCATGCTCGTCGGCGATGCGACATGGGATCCGCGCGGAATCACCGACCCGCCACCGACCTATTGCCCCGCAGCACTCTGCGTTGCCACCGCCCCGGACGACTATTTCTACGCCGTTACCGAGGGGGACGGCATCCCGGATTATGCCGCCGGGCGCGTTCCGATAACGACGATCAACGAATGGCGATATTTTGTCGAGAAGGTTAAACGCATCGAGGGGAATCCTGATTTTGGGCCGTGGCGAACCCGGTTCATTTACTGCGCCGACGACGAGCGCAAAACAGACGGCAGAGACACATGGCAACACACGACGAATACAAGCACCCTCATCCAAAGCTTACCGAAATGGACGGAACCGAGGGATATCTATCTTGCCGATTATCCGCGGACATCGATGAAATTGAAACCAGAAGCGCAGGATGCCCTGATCGAGAATTGGAACGACGGCTCGGCGGTCGTGAATTACATCGGTCACGGCAATTACAGGCTATGGACGCACGAAGAGGCGTTCGAGGCCACCAGCTGCATCGGAAAGCTCGAAAACGAATGGAAGCTTCCGGTCGTGGTCAGCGCATCGTGCGAGGTCGGGCTTTTTTATCGCACCGTAGGCCAGTGCATAGCCGAGCAGCTTCTTCTGCATCCGGAAACAGGCTCCGTGGCATCGGTGGCCGCTACGCGAATGACGAGCGGCAACAGCAACTACGTCCTCGATTCGAGATTCCTCGGAAGATGTTGGGATAACAAGGTTAAAACCACCCTCGGTTCCGCTTTGATATTCGCAAAAGGCGGATCGTCGTATAATTCGACGAGGGGGCAATATGTCCTTTTCGGCGATCCGTGTATGGTAGTCGGCCCTCCGCAGCTCGATATCGAGATACAGGTCGAGCCGGAATCCCTTCTTGCGGGAAGCCGGATTCACGTCGTAGGAGAGGTAATGCAGGACTCGGTGCAAAGAACCGATTTCGACGGCACGGCATATATCCTGGTCTATGACTCCGGATATTTCAAAACCTACGAATCGACGATCCTCTCTTCGGTAACATACTATAAGGGCGGGAAAAGGATATTTTCCGGGCCGGTCGATGTAACCGCCGGGAACTTCGAGGCGGATTTTGTGGTTCCGATCGATGTTTCATACGGCACTTTCGAGGGGAAGGTTGTAGCTTACGCATTTAACGAATCCGAGGAGGGCGTCGGAGTCGTATTCAACCTCGCTGTAACCGGGGATACATCGCTCGTTATCGCGGATTCCATCGGACCGGTGGTAGATCTGTCGTTCGATGGGCCGGGATTCTCGGACGGCGCTGCCGTCTGCGGCGTCGGAGATCTTATCTGCAATATCTCCGACGAAAATGGAATTAACCTATCCGGCGCTGCTGGACACGCCCTCACGATGACCCTCGACGGAAACAAATCGAGCGCCGCCGACCTTTCGCCGAACTTCGAGTATAACCGCAACAGCCACACATCCGGCAGCGCGATATACCCCATGGAGAACCTCGACACCGGGATTCACACCGTGCGCGTGAAGGCATGGGACAATATGGGCAATTCCGGCGAGGCGGAGCTTTCGTTCGAGGTGAAAGACTGTGATCTCGCAATCTCCAACCCGCTCGCATATCCGAATCCATTTCGCGAAGAGAGCGACATCACATTCAACATCGACGTGGCGGCGGATATCGTCGTGAGAATCTTCACGATGACCGGACGACCAGTTCGCAAGATCGAGTCGTCGGTGGTTCCGGCTTTCGCTTCGATCCATTGGGACGGTGAGGACGAGAAGGGCAATCCGGCGGCCAACGGCGTTTATTTTGTGAAAATCAAGGCGAGAACGGCGGACGGACGTAGCGACGATGCAACGTTCAAGATTGCCAGATTAAAATAAATTTGGCATTCATCTTGCGAAACAGGAACATTTTGTAGTTTGATCTATGCTTTTTTGCATAAAATATTCTGGAGGTTAAGGATGCTCTCCATCGGGAAAAAAGGATTATGGGTTCTTATTCTGGCCGGCTTGTTAGCCATGGCCTTCAGCGCCTCCGCCGACAGGACGCGAGGCGGTGTGCTTTTCCTTCTTATCGGCCCCGGGGCGAGAGCTACCGGCATGGGCGAGGCATTCGTGGCTATCGCGGACGATCCGACGGCGACATATTGGAACCCCGCCGGTTTGGGCAACTATCCGCTCTCTTCGCAATGGATCGATTTCGGGATGCCGCAGGGAGACCGGATTCGAGCGATTGCGACGGAGAAAACCGGCGTGATCGATATCGACTATAGAACATACGATATCTGGGCGGCGACCGACTCCGGTCTTTTTGTGAGAAAAGGCAAAAAGTGGCTCGGCGGAGAGGAATATACTACCTCGGAAGAGGAATCGATGCTCGATGTCCTTTTTCATTTTATAGATGGCTCATCCTACGACTCGATAACGGTCTTCGACCGCATTATCCCGCAGGTTCTCGCGGCCAACGGGATGTCCGAGATTCCTGATGGTTACTTTCCGCCGGAAACCAAGCTCAGAATACCGTTCGGGGCACTCATCCACGGTGAAATAACCGCACTTTGCGGCAGCAAAAGGGAGTTGTGGGTCGGAACGGATAAGGGGCTTTACCATCGCCTCAGAAATCAATGGGAAAGGTTCGGTGAAACGAGCGGCCCCGGAGAAAGAAAGATTACCGCTATTGCATTGGATGAACGCGGATATATCTATATCGGCACGGACAACGGCCTATTCACGCTTAAAGGGAGTCGATGGACGCGATATACAACCGCCGACGGGCTTCCGAGCAATGAGATCTATTCGCTATTTGCCGGCTCGCACAGAAATATCTGGGTCGGCACAAAATCCGGGCCTGCGCGTCAAAGCGGAGATAGTTGGGAGAGCACATACTCGGTCGAGCCGCCGCCCGATGCCGATTGGCATGGATTGGTCAAAAGCGTTTTCGCGATGATCGGCACCGACCGTATCGATGTCGCCACCGCCGAGATCGTGGTTCGCAACGATCAACTCGACAGCGGACGCCCGACCGGCTCCAGCGTCGAAATCCCATATTCGGTGGTCTTCGAGTCGCCGGTAACGGCGATCTTCGTCGATAAATACAACGATGTATGGTTTGGCACCGAGTTGGGGCTTAAAAAATTCGACGGCCAAAAATGGGAATTCTTCGGATGGGGTTCCGAGGAGATCGCGGAGGAGATCGATATCGAGGCGTGGGCAAGGGCAAGATGGCCGATGAGCGGCGACGGCCTCATAGAAGATCTCGTGAAATCCCTTCGGTATTACAATCGTATCAACGGCTTTTCGTTCGCTGCTGGCAAGACTATCGAGTTTCCAAAAAGCCCAGCCGGCGGTCATATCACATCCCTCGAAGCGGCCCCGGACGGCAACCTTTTGATCGGCACCGAGTTCGGAACGCTGATCCTGGATTACGAAAAGAACCACTTCGTTTATTATACACCTGGCGGAATGAAGGACGAGAAGATCGACGATATAATCCGTCACGGCAACGAATATTGGTATAACACCGGCGATAACGTATCGGTCTATTCCAAAGGCAAACACGGCATAAGCTTCATGCACGTCCAATGGCTGCCGACCCTCGCGCCGGATCTTTATTACGAATTCCTCAGCGGAACGACATATCTCGAGGGATGGGGCACCGTTGGCGGTGCAATCACGTATATCAACGAGGGCAAGAATATATGGACCGACGAGGACGGCACCGAGCTTGGAACATTCAGCTCTTACGAGCTTGCAGCCTCCGGAGTCTATGGCACAAAGGTCGCGCCGAACCTCTCCGCCGGCTTGGCATTTAAACTGATCTATTCCGCGCTTGCCAAGGGTGTTACGGTCGGGATGGAGCAGGAAGAGGGCGTGGCGACGACATTCGCCGTCGATGCCGGGGTGCTCTATCAAACGCCGATTCGCGGATTCACTTTGGGCCTCGCGGTTCAAAACCTCGGCCCGGATATCCATTACATCGATGCGGCGCAGGCCGACCCGCTTCCGAGGAACCTCAAGGCAGGCCTCGCGTGGAAGATTCTCGACAACGAATACAATAAACTCACAATCGCCGCAGATATCAATAAAGACCTTATCGATTGGGGTAATGATCCGATGGGTAAAGAGTTCCACGAGGCGGTGAAAAACCTCGGCATCGAATACACATACTCGAACTTCATCTCTCTGCGCGGCGGATACATGCTCGATTACGACTATATTCCGACCGTATCGTCGGACATCATTCGCAACGAGGATTTCAATTCCGACCACTGGAAAGGGATTCACTACTTCACGGTTGGCGCCGGACTGAATTTCAAAAACTTCGGCTTCGACTTCGGATATATTCCGCTTCAAGAGGACGAGGAAGAGGGCAAGCTCGTGCTATCGAATATTCTGCGCTATTCGATGAACGTAACTTTCTAAAAACCAGATGTTTAACAAGGCCAAAAATAGCATCGTCTGGCTCATAACCGTTGGATTGGCGTTGACCGCCATACCTGCGGAAATGGAGATCGTCCGCCGGATCGGGCCGAACCCGAACCTTCGCGACGATCCGTGGCGTTCGATGGTCTCCAGCCGCAATCTTCTCGATCTCGAAAGGACTGCGCCGTGGGCGTTTCCGCGACCATCCAAAGCCGATGACACCGATACGATCCGTGTCCTCGCTATTCGCGTGGAGTTCCAGCCGGACGGCACGTCGCGCACCACCGGTGACGGAACGTTCGACATTCGCCCATACGAGCAATCGCCGCACCCGTTCGATCCGCTGCCGCATAATAAGGCATACTTCGAGTCGCACATGACGGCTCTGCAAAATTATTATCTCGCCGTCAGCGACACGCAGCTTTATGTCGATTTCGATGTCTTCCCGGAAGCCGACAGCACGGCGTATCGCCTTCCCGATTCGATGGGCTATTACGGCCCGCGCGGCTGGATGGGTTCCGACATGGCCGACCGGCTGCAGCAGTTCTATAAGGATTCATGGGAGCTGGCTATCGCTTCAGAGGATTTCGACATCTCCGATTACGATGCATATATCATTTTCCATGCCGGAAGTGACTGGCAGAACGACGTCGGCTCGATACGCCCCGATCTGGTTTCATACTGGCCGGACATCTTCATTCCAAGCCCTGACGATCTGCCGACCGGATACCTCAAGCTGCCGTTCAAGATCGCCGGCCACATCGAGGACGGGATTATAATGCCGGAGCACGCATGGCAGGACGGCCAGATCGTCTGTATCAACGGCGCGCTCGCCCACGAATTCGGGCACCAACTCGGTTTGGTCGATCTTTACAACACCGGGAATTTCATCACGCAGGTCGGCGACTTTTCGCTCATGGACAACGGATTCGGAGTCGGTGCGGACATCGGTTTCGACGCGAACGACGACGGCACCGTTTCCGACGACGAGTTCTATCCGGTCTATGGCATGTTCCCCGGCTATCCCGACGCCTGGAGCCGGGCATATCTCGGATTCGAGACGCCGCTCGAGGTTACGGAGTTCTGCGATTCCATAATGCTGCAGGCCTGCGAGATGCCGAAGAACGACGGCGTTACGATTATCAAGATTCCGATAAACAGCTACGAGTATTTCCTTATCGAGAACCGCGAGTACGACATCTCCGGCGACGACGGTTTTTATTCGCTCAAAAGCGACAGCGTCACGGGCGTCGTCCTCGGCGCGCTCGCGGTCGATACGATGCGATTCACCGCCGCGCTGGATTATCTCCTTCCGGGGCACGGGCTTCTCGTATGGCATATCGACGAGACGGCGGCATACGACGATGTTATCGGCAACGGCGTGAACAATTTCGAGGACAATACACTTCAATGGGACATAACTCGACGTTTTATGGCGCTCGAAGAGGCCGACGGATTCGAGGATTTGGGAACGATAGTAACGTTCGGCGAACCGGGGGACTATTTCTATTACGGCACGAATTTCGGCCCGACGACAAATCCCTCGACCGCCGCAAACGACGGCGGATATACTGGCATCCTGATCGACAGCATGTCCAATCCGGGCGACGGGATGCATCTGCGAATCAGTTTCGACGAGGGTGTTCCGACGCCGGATGTGATAACGACGATATATCCGCTTTACGCTCCGATGCAGGCCGCAGACCTCGATGACGACGGTATCGACGAGCTTCTCACCGAGGCTTACTATTACGAAAGCGGCGGTTATATAGGCTGCGTTTTGATATGGAACGCCGACGGCACGCCATATATCGACAACGGAATCACCGTTTCGGGAACGGAATTCGACGGGTCGCTTCTCAGTGTGGATTACCCGGTCGCGGCTACGGTAAATGCCGGTCGGGTTACACTTCCCGCTATCGGAGATATCGATGGCGACGAGCTTCCCGATGTGATCGGCCTCGACACCGAGGGATGGCTTCACGCATGGAATCCGCGAAACATCGTCGGCGATTATATGACCGAGCTTTCCGGGTTTCCGGTGAGGATCGACACTGTCGGTGAGCGCGCTGTCGGCCTTTGGGATGTCGATCGCGACGGCGCGGACGAGATAATCGCGTTTGCGAGCGAAGGGTGGCACCTTGTCGATGGCGATGGAGGAATTCTTTCGACAGGCGATGCGCGCGGGAGTATCAGCGGAATCGCACCTTTCGACGATGGTCTTTATCTGTTGGCAAGCCGCAATGTCGCAAAATTGATGCTCTTCGATTGGACCGGCGAGATTAAGCGCGAGGTGCAGCTTTCATCGAGCGACGTTTCCTATCTGGTTCGCGCCGACCTCGACGGCGACGGCATGCCGATGGAGCTTGCCTGTGCGGCGCGTTCGGGGAAGATATTCGCATTCGATTCGACGCTTAATTCGATAGGGGATTTCCCGGTGACGGTCGATGATACATCGCTCGCCAGTCCGATTGCAGCCGACCCCGACGGTGACGGCGTTATCGAGCTTTTGATCTCCGGGCGCGGCGGCATGTTCTTCTATGAACCGACCGGTTTCGCGCATGAGAATTCGCCGTTCGATTTGGAAAACGTCCTCGCTTCGCCAATCTTCACCGGGGAATATGCGATAATGCCTTCTGGCGACGGCCCCGTAAAGGCCCTCGACGGCTATGGACGGACGCCGCCCTATTTCCCGCTCGGAGGCGCGCCGTCGAACGCATCGCCATGCCTTTTCCACGACGAAAACGGAGAGATCGGCCTTGCGCTCGGAAGCACGAACGGTTCGCTGCTCATATGGGAGGGCCTGGAATCGTCTATGGGCGAGGGAGCATGGCCGATGTGGGGCGCGGATTCGCGGCACACATTTCTTCAGCCGATGTCCGGCGATACACCGGGCGGCGGAAGTGATTCGATATTGTCTTTTTACTGTTATCCGAATCCGGCGGAGCGCTCGACCGTCTTTCGGTATGAGCTTGGCGGAATCGGCGTCGCAGATGCGAAAATCGACATATTCGACGCAGTGGGAAACAGGATTGCGAAGCTCGATGTTTCCGGTGCGACCGGAACGCCGATGGAGATCGAATGGATAACGGAAAAGGTCGGAAGCGGTGTCTATTGGGCGCGCTTGACGGCGGATTTAGGCGGCGAAACGACCTCGAAATTGTTCAGGGTCGCGGTCGTTAAATAGTTTTGAGTTATTATTCTCGTTTTATGGAGGAAGCATGTTTCGGACTTTAATAATTGTTTCGTTATCGATAATGGTTTTCGCGGCTTTCGCCGTGGTGCCTTTGGCAGGGACGCTTTACATGCCAGCGCTTTCCGGATCGCAAGCGCCAAGCTTTCAACAGGATGAGGAAAGAGAGGCATTTCCCGGTGGCGAGGATGAGCTTTTCGATAGCGGAAAACATCGCGATGTCAAAACGAGCTTTCTGCTATCCCTCGGTTTGCCGGGTGCTGGTGAATTCTATGCCGGGAATAAGATCAAGGCTGGCGCATTTCTCGCGGTCGAGGCGGCCCTTTGGAGCGGAGTAATTATATACAATAATATGGGGAACGACGGCGAAGATGATTATCGCGTTTTTGCCGACGAGCATTGGGAATTCGGCTATTATTACGATTGGTTCCTCAGCTTCGGCGACGATTC
>CAYNTG010000009.1:0-1673 GCA_964400105.1 uncultured bacterium | reverse complement strand
CTCGGCTGGGAAGACCTTGACGACCGTGATATTATCCGCGATTCAAGTATGAGCACTACGGGCGAGATGGATAAGATTCTCGAGGTTCTAAAACGCCATGAATACGACAGCGAATTCCGCGTCGAATATATGAATATGCGCAAGGAGACCAACGACTACTTCACATGGTCGAAATACTTCATCGGCGCGGCGATCTTCAATCATATCCTCAGTTCATTCGATGCCGCATGGACGGCGAAGCGCTCTAACGACCGGCTTTACGAGGGGTTCACATTTGCTCCGAAGGTCGAGGCGCATATTGTTATCAACTCGGATGGCGAACCGGAACCGCAGGTTGCGATTAACTTAGCAAGGTTCTGATGAAGAAATTCTCGATACTCGCGCTTTCATTTCTGCTTTTCGTCGGAGCGGTTTTCGCTCAGGCGAAGGAAAATCCTTTCGGCGGCTCGTCGGTCGGTTGGGAAGAGGAAAATTCCGGGCGGAATTTGCCGTCGAAGTGGGCCGCAGCGGGACTTTCGCTTTTGGTGCCCGGCGCCGGACAGCTTTATCTTGGCAATAAGACCCGTGCGACGTTTTTTTTTGCAGCCGAGGGCGCGATCTGGGCCTCTTATTCCGGTTTTACGATCTATGGGAACTGGCAAAAAGAGGAGTATCATAGTTTCGCGGCAATACATTCCGGTGCGAATCCCGATGGCAAGAACGACTCATTCTTCGAGGACCTTTTGGATTTCGATAGCCGCGACCAATATAATTACTGGATGCACCTTATCTACCGCGACCAGATTCCGCCCTATCCAACCACAGAAGAATATTTCTGGGATTGGGAAAACGACGCGTCTCGCGATGAATATTCCGATATGCGAACATCCAGCGAGAAGGCCTACCGAAGCGCCAAAACCGTGCTCGGCGTCGCGCTAATAAATCGCGTAATCAGCGTCGTCGATGTTTTCCGCACCGATCTTATCTCTCTCCAAAACCAATCCGGCGAAATGGGCAAAAACGATAATGCTATAATGCCCCAAGCCTATGTCGGCAGCTCCAACGACGGCACGCCGAGCCTCGGCTTGAGACTCGTAAAGAATTTCTAAACCTTCGCAATAAACCCCCCTCAACCTTCGCGATGAAAGGCTCAACCTGCGTTACGAAGGGCTTAACTCAGGCTATAAAGGCCTATACTTTGACAATAAAGAGCTTACCTTTCATAACCAAGGGCTAAGCTTCTGTTATCAAGGGCTAAACCAACGATACAAGGGGCTGGGACAAGGATACCAAGAGCTACGACAACGATACCAAAGGCTACGACATTATCTTAGCCCTTGCGCGGCATGTCGGAACCCCATATATGCCAATCGGAAGGAGATGTTTTGCTGTCGGAATGCCTCGTCGGCCAATCGCAATGGCAAATACGCCAATCGTAACGCCACGTCGCGTTGTCATTCGTAGGGGTAATTAATGAATTAACCCTACGGCAGTAATCGGAACCATTCCGCACGGGTGCGCAATCGCATATCCCCCTATCGCAACCCCTCAGCACCGTGGCGCACATCAAAACATCGCAGGTTCAAAAGACGGTTTCGTAAGGGCGAGGGTGGTGTGAGGATGGGGTTTTTGCGTCCGAAGGAACCGCAAAAACCGTGACAGCAACAGGAGAAGCGAAAATCGACGATTAAGCT
>CAYNTG010000008.1:41565-48324 GCA_964400105.1 uncultured bacterium | reverse complement strand
CGCCTGTCGCCGCTGGCGACCCGCGAAGGCCTGCTGAAATCTACTCAACTTGGATAAATCGTCTGGCCGGAGCCGTCATCAGCGGGCATTGCCCGCCATTTACCCGACACATTATCTGCAACGATGGCTTGACTTTATATTGAACGGGTATTAAAATCTATCCTCATGGTAAGAAAACTGGCCATACTCGCCATTATTTCCATTTTCCTTTTGTCCTGCCGCGACAAAACGGATAAGAAAATCCCTGAACCGGAAACTCAGGGTCCAACAGTGATCACAAAAGAATATTCACCGAAACTTCCGACGAGAAAAATACTCGTCGATACGTTCGAGATAACCGTCGAAATCGCGGACGAATCGGACGAGCGAATGCGCGGCCTTATGTTCAGGGAATATCTTCCAGACAGCGCCGGCATGATTTTCATCTTCGACGAGGAGCGACCGCACTCGTTCTGGATGAAAAACACGCTCATTCCACTTGCAATAGCTTTCATCGATGTCGATTCTATTATCACAGATATTAAATGGATGAAACCGGGCGATCTTTCGAGTCATGCGCCATCGAAGCCCGTCCTATATGCCCTCGAAGTCAACAGGGGATGGTTCACAGCGCGTGCAATCAAGCCCGGCGCCAAGGTTAAACTTTCCGAATGAGGATATTATGCGTATTGAGGATCATCCGATACTGGAATTCAAGAGGGGACAGAAAATCACCTTCTCTTTCGACGGCAGTCAGCTCGATGGTTATGACGGAGAGCCAATCGCCGCAGCCCTTCACGATGCGGGGGTTATGACGCTGAGCTATTCGATCAAACATAAAAGACCGCGCGGATTTTTCTGCGCGATTGGTCATTGCAGCAGCTGCCTGATGGAGGTCGATGGAAGGCCGAATGTCCGCGTATGCACAGAGCCGCTTCGGGATGGGATGGTCGTGCGAACTCAGGAGGGTAAGGGGGTGCTGAGATGATCCGCGAATGCGATATTCTAATTATCGGCGGCGGACCGGCGGGGCTGGCGGCGGCAAAGGAGACGGTAAAAGCCGGTTGCGATACCGTTCTTCTGGACGACTCGCTCGCTCTCGGCGGGCAGCTTGTGAAACAGACGCATAAATTTTTCGGCTCGGAAATGGAATATGCCGGCGTCCGGGGGATATGGATTCCCGAAAAGCTTATCGAGGATATTGCCGACAAACCGAACTTCGAGTATTCGCTTCGCACGACGGCTTCCGGGCTATACGAGGACGGCGTCGTTTCCGCTATCGTCGAGGATCGCGAGGTTGTGAAATTCAAGCCGAAAAGAATAATCGTCGCGACCGGCGCACTCGAAAAGACGATCCCGTTCCAGAAAAATGATCTTCCGGGTGTTTATGGAGCCGGAGCGGTGCAGACACTCATGAATGTTCACGGCGTGATGCCAGGACTTCGCGGCTTGATGATCGGTGCCGGAAATATCGGCCTTATCGTCAGCTATCAGCTTCGACAGGCCGGAGTCGAGGTAGCAGCAATTATCGAGGGGATGGACAGGGTCGGCGGATATTGGGTTCATGCGAGCAAGATCGCACGGCTCGGAGTTCCGATTGCCACACGAACGACTATTCTCGAGGCAATCGGCGACGACCATGTTACCGGCGCGATTGTATCGAAAATAGACGAGAAATGGCAGCCGATTCACGGCACAGAGAGGGAGATAGCCTGCGATTTCATCTGCCTCGCCGTCGGATTGTCGCCGCTGGTCGATCTCTTTCACCTCGCCGGGTGCAAAATGATATATGTCCCGGAACTCGGCGGTGATATTCCGATCCGCGACGATTGCATGAGAACGACAAACCCAGATATCTTCGTCGCTGGCGATTCCGGCGGTATCGAGGAGGCGTCGAGCGCCATGATCGAAGGCGCAATCGCTGGAATCTCGGCCGCGCGTTCGATCGATGCGCATATCGACAACATCGAGAACAAAAAGAATAGCCTATCATGCGAGCTTCGTTCGCTGCGCTCTGGCCCGGTCGGAGAGCACATAAGGCGTGGCATATCGTCATGCACGATCGAGGAGGAAAAATGAAGCTAACAATCGCGAACAATGGAATTCCAACCAAAGAACAGATCGAATCGACACTCCCATCGAAAGAACGCCGCGAGAAATGCCCATATGCCGTAATCGAGTGCTGGCAGGAAATTCCCTGCGATCCATGCGTCGCGTCGTGCCCATTCCACAGTATCACGGACATGGAAAATATCAACGATCTGCCAGAGATCGACCACGCGACCTGCATAGGCTGCGGCCTTTGCATCCACACGTGTCCCGGCCTCGCTATCTTCGTAATCGACGAGACATACGGCACTTCCGAGGAAATCTCGATTAGAATACCGCATGAATTCTCGCCGCTTCCAGATGTAGGAGATATGATAAAAGCCCTCGGACGCGACGGATCGCATATCTGCGACGCAAAGGTTATTAAGGTCAAAAAAAATAAGTCGAAAACCCCGGTAATCGAGATCGCTATCCCCAAAAAATATATCCTCGATGTTCGTGCTATCGAACCGCTTCCGATGAAGCACACTCAATGATTCTCTAAAAAAAGTTGGTGAAAATGGGCGATAATGAAAAACTGGTAGAAATCAAATCGATCAATGCATGGTCTGTTTTTAAACTCGCGCTAATCGCATATGTCGTGATCGGACTACTCTTTGGCCTGTTGGCCGGTATATTCACCGGGCTTTTAGGAGGATTAAGCACCTTCGCCGGATTCGAACAGATTCCATACGCAAACACGATTCTCGGCGCAACCAGCGGCTTCTTCGGCGGGGTTTTTATCGGTGTCCTGGCCGGTGTCCTCTACGGAATCGCCGCCGGAATCGGAGCCGCGATATTCGCGCTCCTATACGACCTCTTTGCAGCTATCGCCGGCGGGGTGAAAATCCGTCTTAAAGATAACTGATCAAGCAAATTAGGGCTGGCGCGAGAGCGGTCGCGGGAAGGGATGGGAATGCTTGCGTGCGTTATATCATGTTAAATAATCCTTGTGAGCACTTCGCAAGGAGCGTGCCAGCCCGAAATCGCGGCGAAATCGCTGAAATTATCTTCCCGCGTGGGGGCGTCGAAACCACACGGCCGGAACAAGACATTCGATAAAACCACGATCATTTCCCGGCCGTGTGGCCGCTGTCGGGTCGGTCGGTTCACCACCAAAATTCCCGATAACAATGCAGACTATACGCGAAATTAAGTATCCTATCAGACTTACGCTACCGACCGACCCGACAGCCCGACGAGCATCTAATGCTCGTCGGGCGACGCCCCATTTCCGCGAAAAATGACCGAATCGTCATATCACGAACTTGAATTTCATTCGACAATTCATATATTATATGGTCATTTTTGGATAAAAAATAGTCAGGAGAATAAAATGCTTAAACGATCTTTTTCGATAGTAACTTTGTTCGCGATCCTCGCATGCTCGGCTTTTGCGATGGGTATCCATAATCATCAATACTATTTACAGGAATTCGCTCTTGGAAACGCGGCTTTTTCTCCGGTTGATAAGGTCGCACTCGGGCAAATCGAGGCGATGGCAAGCTCGCATAATGCCACGGTTCATAGGGTAACGCGCACGCTCGATATCTATCTTATTTCATGGAAGCCAGATATCGACGACGAATCTTGGAACGACGCGATTCGTTCGGGGGACATCGATACGAAGATGGAACTGCATCGTTCGGCAGAGCCGGAGGTTCGCGAATGGGTGGCAACTCTCGTGCGCTCCGGCCTCGTGAAATGGGCCTGCCCGAACTATTATCGATATATTCAATATACGCCAAACGATCCGTTCTTTCCAGACGACGGCGACCATACACCATCCAGCGAACCTGATCAATTCGACAAAGCGATGATACACTGCCCGGCAGCATGGGAAACTCAACGCGGAAGTGAAAACATAATTATCGGGATCATCGATTCGGGCACCGATGTCGATCATCCCGATCTTGCCGCGAATATCTGGGTTAATCCGGGCGAGGACCTCGATGGCGACGGCGTTGTTTATGATTTGGGCGATATCGACGGCTCCGACAACGATTACAACGGCTACATCGACGACCTTTTCGGATACGATTTCGTCGGCGGCGTCACCGGCGAGGAAACGACTCCCCCCGATCAGGAGGACTGGAACCCTGATATCCATTACGACGGCGACGACGGCTGGGGCGAACCCGATCCCAGCGTCGGCAACGGCGAGGGCGGATATCCGATGTTTGGAATCCCAGCCGATGCCGGCGTTTCACATGGAACGCATTGTTCCGGTGTCGCAGCGGCGGTTATGGATAACGAGACGATGTTCGCGGGTGTAGCCGGAGGTGGCTGCAAGATCATGCCCGTTCGTGTCGGAAATCCAGAGGGCAGCATGACCGTTACGGACATCGCCGCTGGAATCGAATATGCAGCTATCGCGGGTGCGAATATTATCTCGATGAGCCTCGGTGGATTTTCATCCGAATCCGAGCCGGTCGAATCCACGGCGATAGCCTTTGCATACAGCGTCGGAGTTACTATCGTAGCGGCCTCCGGTAATAGCGCAGGAATGCCCTTCTTCGGGAACGACACATGCGCATACCCTTCGAGCGATCCGCTCGTTATCGCGGTCGGAAGCTGCAATGCCGCCGGGAATCGCGCGTCATTCAGCCAATACGGCAGCATGCTCGATGTCGTCGCGCCGGGTGGAGCAACGGACGCCACCTCCGGCGACGTCACCGAGACTATATGGTCAACATATGTCGTCTCGGTCGCGAATAGCATCGAAGACCCCACTCTTTCACCGGGAGATCATAACTACATGCACGCCGAGGGCACAAGCATGGCCTGTCCCCAGGCGGCGGGTGTTTGCGCTTTGATCCTCTCGCAAGACCCGACACTCACAAACATCGAGGTTCGTCAGATACTTCGAGATTCCGCCGAGGATGTCATGTCCACCGGATTCGATCTCGAATCGGGTTATGGCCGCATCGATGCTGCAGAGGCAGTTTATCTCGCCGACATCGATGAAAAAACGATCCTTCCGACATTGAACACAATCGATGTCTTTCCGAACCCGTTCAACGCAAAATGCGCGATCTCGGCTCGCGGCGAAATCTCCATATTCGACATCGCGGGAAGAAAGATCGAAGAGATCGCAAACATCGACGGCACATCGACATGGGACGGCACCGACGATTCCGGCGAGAGCGTGCCGAGCGGGATATATCTGATTCGGGTGAAAACCTCCGATAAAACGATGACGAAAGCGATTACGCTGATTAAATAAAGCAACCGGAGATGAAATAGAACGAAACAGTGCGGAAAGGAAGTAGCCATGTTTGAAAACGAGCGTTACAAAGGAAGAGCCGGAGGGGGTAATCGAACCTATTTCTTCGATGTGAAAGAGACAGCCAAGGGCGATTTATATTTGGACATTAACGAGCGGAAAAGACCTGATTAGATTGTTTAAAGAAAAAAAGGACATCCCTGAAATCGCGGAGCTTCTTCAACGGCAGACTGGAGCAATCAGAAGAAGGCTCAATAGATTAGGGCTTATCGAAGAATAATGTATGGTAATCCAAACATATACATTAGAGGAGTAAAATGGAAAAGCAAGACACGTGTCCAAAATGTGGCTCGACAAATTGGAAAGAAGGCACGCTCGTTCCTGGAATATCTCTCCATATTAAATTTCTCGAAGAGGATGGTAGTTTTTTTAAGCTGAAACGAGACGCGGCGGTAAAGGTTTTCGCCTGCGCCAACTGCGGATATATGGAGCTATACGCTATCAAGAAATAGTGCATTAGTTGCTGTTGTGCAGTTTAACTCTGTTATCTCGTAGAAAATGGGATCTTTCATATCTATTGTGGGTGCGCCGGCAAAGAGATCGGCGAACGATTAGGAGTTATGATCGAGCAATAGACAAAGAAATATAAGGGCGAACGCCGTCCGCCCTTAACACATCGCAAAGGCAACTATGAAACGCATCATTATGCTGATTATCGTTATGGCGACCGCATCTTTGGCCATACCGACGGAGATCGATGTCAAAGTCGAGATTCCGAATCGCGGCGCGATCCAGGGCTTGGTCGAAAACGGCCTTATGATCGACAATTACAATTCCGAAACCGGCGAAGTCTTCGGAGTCATTTTCGACCGCGACCTCCACGGATTGCGCTCGTTGGGCTATCGCGTTGAAATCCTTCCCGAAACCGACGCGCGCGTTCTTGCTTCATTGAGCAAAGAACCATCGGGATATCCGCTGCACTCGGAATATGTAGATTTCATGTGCGCGGTGGTCGATAGCCACCCGGTGATCGCCTCGCTCGACACATTCGGATGGTCGCAGGACGGAAAACCTCTTCTTATGATGAAGATATCGAATCGCGTCGCGTGGGACGAGGCCGAACCGGAATTCTGCTATATCAGCACCATGCACGGCGACGAACCTCCCGGAATGATTTTCCTGATGTGGTTCATCGATTCGCTCACGGATAATTATGGCTCCGATCCGCGAGTCAAACGCCTCGTCGATTCGTGCGAGATATTCATCAATCCGCTGCTCAACCCGGATGGCTATATCGCCAGAAGAAGAAGTCTCAACTCAGGCGTCGATCCAAATCGCAACTTCCCCGTGCCCGACGGCGTCAAAGGAAACGACGGAAGATATTCGATCGATGCGGAAAATGAGGCGATAATTCGTTGGTTTGAAGATCATAACGTTAGCTATACGATCAATTTCCACACCGGAGC
>CAYNTG010000008.1:2544-41465 GCA_964400105.1 uncultured bacterium | reverse complement strand
TCGTTGCAGGATTGGACATACGCCTGTTTCGGTGATCTGCATCTTACTATCGAGCTTAATAACACAAAAACGCCCCCTTGGTCGAGCCTTCCGGGAAACTGGGATGACAACTACGACGCATACTGCGCTGCAATCGAGGTTACTCTTAACCACGGAGTTTGTGGCATCGTTACGGATAGCGTATCCGGCGATCCGGTCGAGGCGACGGTGTATTTCGAGGCGCTCGATATAGGAACCCGATCGGATTCCGAAAATGGATATTACCATAGAATCCTTTTGCCGGGAAGCTACGATCTGACATTCTCCGCAGAGGGTTACGAAGATAAAACCGTCGGTGCCGTTGTTCCCGATAGCGGCCTCGCGACATTCGATGTCCAGCTTGCGCCGCAAGGTATCGTCTATCTTTACCAAAGCGATTTCGAGGCCGACGACGGCGGTATGATCGAGGCCACATTTTCATCTGGTTATGCCGACTGGGAATGGGGAACGCCTTCGTTCGGAATCATCTATCCCCATTCCGGCGAGAAACTCTGGGGCACCGTCATCGACGGCGAATACCACAACGAAAGCCGTAGCCGCCTTATTCTGGAAGACATCGCCATGCCGACCGTTAGCGACATCTTTCTCGGATTTTGGCAATGGTTCAGCTTCCAAGATTCGACGAGCGGGCCGGAATGGCACGACGGCGGGAATATGAAAATATGGACATCTCCGACCGACAGCGTGCTCCTCGCACCGACACCCGATTATAACGAGACCATGAGCACATGGAACCAGTTGATCCCATCTCAGGAAGCCTTCGCCGGTCTCAATCCCGCGCATCCGTGGCACTATGTGAAAGTGGATCTATCGGCATGGGCAGGCCAGACGGTCGATTTGAGCTGGGATTTCGGTTCATCGAGCACCAGCACGCAAATCGGATGGTTCATCGACGACGTTGCGGTTTATTATCTCGATCCGACGACGGTCTCCGTAGCTGCGAACAATTTGCCGGAGGAAACGTCGCTTTCGGTATCGCCCAATCCATTTAACTCCTCTTGTAAAATACAAATTTCCGATCCGCGCGAGAACATCGGAATTATCATATACAGCATAAACGGAAAGATAGTTCGAAAGCTATCTGCAAAATCGAAAAATGTCGTGTGGGACGGCGCAAGCGAATCTGGCGAACGACTTCCTTCGGGAATCTATCTGATCCGCCCGGAAGACGGTAGCGCCGATGCCCACGCAATCCTCATTAAATAAGGAAACAATGCACATTACATTCCACGGCGGAGTCCGCGAAGTTACCGGTTCGAAACACCTTATAGAAACAGACGGCAAGCGCATCCTTCTCGATTGCGGCCTTTTTCAAGGTCGTCGAAAGGAGTCGAATGAAAAAAACCGCAACCTCCCATTCGATCCAAAATCTATCGATGCCGTCGTTCTGGGACACGCACATATCGACCATTCTGGGAACCTTCCGAGCCTCGTGAGAAACGGCTTCGAGGGTCCGATATATGCCACAAAGGCCACGGACGATCTGTGCGCTTATATGCTCACCGATTCGGCATACCTTCAGGAGCGCGACGTCGAATATGTCAACAAGAAACGCAAGCGTCAGAAGCTCAATCCGATCGAACCGATCTATGAGATGAAGGATGCACTCGAAACGATACACCAGTTTGTTCCGAGAGAGTTCAATCGTTGGTTCGGAATCGCGCCGCACGTTCGCGTCATGTTCCGCGATGCAGGCCATATCCTCGGAAGCGCAATTGTCGAGTTCGCATTCGATGACGGCGGAACATGCAGCCGCCTCGCCTATGCCGTCGATCTGGGGCGCAAAAAGCTGCCGCTTCTGCGCGATCCCCAACAGATCACGAACGCCGATACTCTCATTATCGAATCGACCTATGGCGACCGCTATCACGACCCTATCGAAAACGCAAAATCCGAGCTTGCCGATGTGATCAATCGCACGGTCGATCGCGGCGGAAAGGTCCTTATACCGAGTTTTGCGATGGAACGCACGCAGGAGCTAATCTATTATCTGCACGAACTTCACATAGAGGAACGCATCCCCGACATCCCGATCGTCATCGATTCGCCGCTGGCGATAAATATCACTCAGGTTTTCCGAAGGAATCTCGCCCGCCTCGATGTCGAGTCTCAGGAGATGATCCGCAAATACGAAGACCCGTTCGGTTTCGGCAAGGTCAGATACACGCGCCTCGTCGCGGATTCCAAAGAGTTGAACCTCGATCCGCGCCCAATGGTCATAATCTCGGCGAGCGGGATGTGCGAGGCAGGCCGCATCCTGCACCACCTGAGAAACAATATCGGAAATAGCAAAAACACGATCCTCGTGGTCGGTTATATGGCGGAGAATACACTCGGTCGCCGAATCATCGACGGCATAAACCCTGTGAAGATATTCGGCGAAGAACATACCGTTCGTGCGGAGATCAAGGTTCTGAATACATTCAGCGCCCACGCCGACCGCAAAGACCTGCTCGCATTCGTGAAAAAATGCGGGGTGAAACTTAAAAGGGTATTCATCGTCCACGGCGAGGAGAATCAATCGCTTGCTTTGCAACAGGGGATACAAAAAATTAGGCCGGAGCTCGAGGTCGTTGTGCCACATCCGGGCGACAGATTCGATCTGTGATCACAGCTCCGTTTTCAGCCCGACATGGATCATTCCGCCGGTGATCGATTCTCCGCCGGCGACGCCGTAGGATACCGACCACCACCCTATCGCCGTCGAAATCCGAGCGCCGATTCCATATCCATAATGGAGATCGTATTCGCCGCCGGATGGTCGCGTCAAACCGCCGTCGATGAAGGCGAAGCCGTGGGCATCGCCGCCGAGGAGAAGTCGCCACTCGAAATTCCCCCACCCCAAATTCTCCGCGAAAAATTGCTCCTCTCGAAATCCCCGCACGCTGCCCCATCCTCCCATATAATAGCCATCCGAGATCGGCAGCGGCCCACCGGACAGCGCGCTTCGTCCGTGCAATCCTAAAAATGCAACGCTGTTTCGTCCAATCGATTGCGCCGCTTCGGCGTCCCCCTCGATCCGCGCCATCGCCTCGAATCTTTCGATGCTCTCGAAAAGGTCTTCCGGGCCGCGCCGCTCAATATATGATGGTGAAACCACGATGGATAAATCGAATCCCCCCTTTGGATTAACGCGCGGCTTCAACCTCCCGATGGAGCAGCCGAAATCGAGGTTGAACTCCTTAGAGTTTGCGATTCCCGAAGAAACCTGCCCGGCCGAATCCGGCATAACGCCGCGATAACCGCCTCCGACGGAGATATCGGTTACAAATGAGACCGGCCATGAATATTTTATCGAAAAGCTGTTTTCTGTGAAGATCGAGTCGCGGCGGTAGTATTCGCCATCGACCGTCATCGCTCCGGGACCGGAGAAGAGCCACGGCTCGGTGAAAGCCGTTTGCACCCTGAGATACTCATTCGATGATTGCATCCAATGAAAAGAGAGGTTTCTTCCCGTTCCCCAAAGGTTGGCAAAAACGGCGTCTAACTGGCCGGAAAGCTCACCTTTGCCGCTTCCCTTCGGCGCATATCCGAGCACGCCGTCGATCAAGATCGTTCGCCCCTCGACGACATCCATCCGAAGCGCCCAAACGCCCGATTCGTCGAGCACGATATCCGGCTTCCCGAAAACCGAAAGATAACTCAGGTCGTCGAGCCGCTCGATCCCTTTCTCGATGCGGCCTTGCGAATATAGTTCCGGGAAATGAAGCAGCATCGTCCGCTCGACGACATATCCTTTCGTGTCGATCTTATTCGGCAATATCAGCGCGCCGATCTCCACCGAATCGCGCGGATTCACCGCGATCGATACGCGCACCCGAGCCTCCACGTCGATAAGGAACGATTCGATCTCCGCGCTCGCGAACGGGAATCCGCGATCCTCCAAATCCTCGACCAGCGATTCCATATCCCAGGCGAGAGCCGCCTCCCGGAATGTTTTTCCTACCTTTAGACTAAGCTCCGGCATCGCACCGGGGAATCCCTCCACGGAATACCTCTCCACCGATGCCATCGAACCGGCATCGATTCGGATCGTCGTGGTCACCACCCCATCCACCGTATCGGTATTTGCCGCTACCTCCGCATAAAGATACCCCTCCATCCGATAGAGCGCCTCCACCGAATCCGCGATACCCTCCACATCTCCGATCCTTTCTACAACATCGCGCACCGTCCGCGAACCGAGCGGCCCGGCCTCCTCGACAACGACCTCCCCCATCGCGGCGATTGCCACAAACATCAGCAGTATGTAAATTGATTTTCTCACTTATAAAGAACGCCCCCGGCTTACCGGGGGCGTTCGAGAAGGAATTGGACTGCCTTACTTTATCAGCAATATCTTGTGCTGCAACGATTTACCGTCGGTTTTCAGGACGGCGAAATAGACGCCGCTCGCCATGCTGCGTCCACTTTCGTCGATGCCTTCCCATACTTGAATATGCGAACCGGCAGCAAGCTCGCCATCTACGAGCGAACGAATCTTGTGGCCGTTAATGTCGTAAATCTCGAGCTTAATCATCGCGTCCTGTGGAAGGTCGAATACGATTGCCGTCGTTGCGTTGAACGGATTCGGTCTGTTGCCGCAGAGCGCGAGTTTTTCCGGCACAGCACGCTTATAGCTAACCTTGAAAGCGTGAGCGCCCGAACCGATCTCCACGAAAGCCTCTTCCCGCATATCGATAACGCGACCGTCGATCTCGATAGTCGCATCGCCCACGCCGGAGAGTGTCCAGGCAAGCGGTTTCGCCTTCGCGATCTCGACCGTGCCGGTCCATTCCATAGCATCGCAGGATGGAACCTCACTTCCGAGAAGCGGCATCCCGCCATCGAGATAAATCCGGTCTGCCGTGCCCGGTGCGGGCGGCGGCGCCGGTCTCTCATCGAACGCGGTTCCAATAGCGAATTCGACGCGCTGTCCGGTCACTCCATCCAGGAAAAGCCTGCCCTCGAATGTCGCCGGAATCGCATCTTCGGCCAACTCCTTCGGAAGGTAAATGCTCGTCACCGTGATATTCGATGGATAGCGGTTATAGACCCATTGACCGAGGCCGGGCGTGAACATGCCCGTCGATTGGTATCCGGGGATTGCTACGACGTTATCCCAATAAAAGAACGTGCCCGGAACGAGTGCATCCGCCGGAACCACCTCTTGATCGGCGATATATGTAGCGTGTGCCGGGCTGCCCATGAGTTGCCATCCGGAGAAGAGGTCACGCTCGTAGCTGTAAGCCGCGTCGCCGGTGCGCGAATAGCTGGTGTCTATCGTTGAGAGAATCCAACATCCCTCGCCGGTCACGATGTTCGGTGTTTCGATGTAGTTCGACATAGAGGGATCCCATGCCCATGCCGCGCCGACCGCCGATGGGAACAGCGCCGACACGCTCATCGACATCGCCGTTATCGGCGCGCTGACGAGGTTCCACCCACGCTTAATGTCGATATCCCATGTGAACGTTCCAGATGTGCCGTCGTATGAGATAACCACCGGAACGCCTGGCATAACATCATAAACGCTGTCCACCGTCATATCGATCGTGCCATCTATCATAAATCCTGGCCACATCTGGCGAATGTCCCACTCGATTCGTCCGTCCCCCTCGAACCACGCCAACCATTCGACCTCGCATCCCGTCGGACGGATGTCCGTTCCGAGGAACTTCCAGTCGTCGCTTAGAAACCATGCATCGAGCAAGGTCCCGTGCGGCGGGGTATTAAGCACATCCACGCCTCTATCGTAATCCATCGTTGCGGCATCGAGAAGCCCGAATCGGATCGAATCCTGCAGCAAATCGGCGTCGTCGAAGAATTTTAACATGCCGAACCAGAAATAGCGCAGGTTATCGCCGATAACGATAACTCCGTTACCCGGCACCGGCACCGGAAGCTCTTCGAGGCCATAGTTGAAAAGCAGATCCGTCACCTCGATACGCGAACTTCGACCGGCGAGAATATCGCCATCGACTGCATATCGAACCTTGAGAAGCTCGCCCTCCGCAAGCAGCGGCGACGGCCCGTAAAGCCGCACCAGCACTCGATCCGTGAATATGTTCCTCGTTACCGCCGTCCACGATGCCGGAAGGTCGGCACCGGCCAACACGCCGAGCGGCACCATGAAATCTCTATCGGTCATGACGGTGAAATCGAGCTGCAAAATCTCGTTGCCGTAAGGTTCGCCGATATATATCGGAATCTCGACGACCTCGCCCGATTCGACGTTCGTTTCCGCCGGAGGATAGACGCCGAGATAATGGCTCGGAACCAGCGACGTGATCGTGAACTCGACCGGAAGATCATGTTCCGGGATAATCGGATCGTTCGATGAGAAATGAATCGTCGTTGTCTCGATTCCGACCGGCAAAAGACCAGATATAAATCGTGCGTCGATCTCGATAACCGTGCCCGGAGGCACTACGCCGCTTTCCGGGACGATCTCGAGCCACGAGGCATCCTCAGCAAGCTCCCATATAATCGTTCCGTCGCCGACATTCCGAAGCCTGATCGTCCCGTTCGCGTCCCATCCGGTCTCGGCATCTGCAATCAAGATCGGTGGAGAGATAAGCAGTGACGGCAATCCGCCCGGAGAGCCTAAAACCAGATTTGCGTGCTCGATAGGATCGCCCGGATCGGCGCCGGACGGCCAATTAAGAAGCGTATCTCCACCCGGATCGACGATCTGGAATGCCACGCCTACAGTCTCCGCAGGCAGCGCCATGAACTCATCCGGCAAAGCCATATCGATGACCATCTCGACATTAAAACCGGAGCCTTCGAAACCGAGCCAATCCGCGACCGCACCCGCCGCAATCTCCACCGGCTCGGCGCTGTCCGGCCGGAGCGGATGGAAATAGACTATCGATTCGCCGGCGGCAAGGTCGAACTCCACCTCGTAATATCCCTCGGTCGAGCTGTCCGCGTCCCAGCTGTCGGAGTTGTCGTCGTCAAAGAAGAAGCGGAATTTATAGCCGTCGATAAGCGTCATAGACGAGCTTCTCAGGCCGATATACAGCGCCACGCCGCTGTTGCCGATACTAAGCCCGAAACTTCCGAAGAGATCGGTATCCGTGGCCTCGAACCACACCGGCTCGTTAAGATCGCCATCCACCACCGGTGGCGTTGCAATCGTGTAACTGCTGTAAAGCCAATTACTTGCAAGCGAAGCTCCTCCGTCGATATTCGAGAATCCACTGTTGAAATCCGGTTCTCTATAAATCGCCTTAACCTTATAGAAATAGAGATGCCCCGGATCGACGCTGTTATCGCAGTAGCTGTTGAATGGAATAGAATCCACCAGAACCGAGTAACCGATATCGTAGTATTCGCTTCGATAGAGCTGATAGTGCGAAAGGTGCACCGGAAGCTCGCCTCTCACGCCGGGTGGCGCTTCCCAAACGACTGGCACGCAATCGCGGAATCCGTCCCACGCCTCGAGATTCTGCGGGATGAAGACCGGATGGCTGTGCTTGATAACGACGAGATCGAATTCCTGAATCGTCGTATCCCCGGCGTCCCACGCACCGATCCGTATCGTGTATGTGCCCTCGATGTCCGACGGCAACCACGAGGCGTAACCGGAGATATCGACCTCGACGCCCACCGGCCCGGAGATCAAGCCATAGCTGACCGGATCGCCTTCGACATCGGTGGCGATAGCCATATAGCTCCACGGGTAGCCGTCGAGAATAAGTGTATCCTCCGGCACAGTAATAAATTGCGGGGCATCGTTGACCGGCTCTATCGTAATATGAACCGAGTCGTAAAGGACATCCTCGCCATCCGTGGCCGTAACGATTATCCATCCCTCGCCGTAATAATCCTCATCGAGTGAGATCAGGATATCCTGCGAATCCACCAACGCGGCGTTAATGCCATCCACAGTCGAAATGACATCGAAAGCAAGCCCCGAAGGGGGATTGAAGATCGACGGGACATCATAGATCGTCGTGTCGGGATCGTCTTCCCGCATCACGATATCCGGCAATGGATTAACGCGACCAAGCGTCCAGCATCCAGCCAGATCGGAGGGATTAGAACTCGGTCCGTCGTCGTCGATAGCGCGGACAATGAAATAATACAAACGCCCGCTGTCGAGCCCATCGACGACGTAATGAACCTCGGTTCTTCCCGGAACCGGCGGAATCGTATCGTGAACATCGACATAAGCCCAAAGCATCGGGTCGAATGTCGTGTCCGGCGTAAATCTGACTTCATAGCCGATTCCGACCGTGCCGTCCCACCCATCATCGCCCGGCGCGGTGAACACAAGCTCGATCGAGTTGATATCGAGGTCGCCGCATGAAAGGTCCCAGATATTTCCCGGAGGGATAATGTCAGTATATTCGTGCGTCCTGATGTGAAGGATATTCGATATCCCACCCTCGTTGGGAACCTCGTCAAAAGCACGTCCTGCAATCCAATAATCCGTGTCCGGTTCGAGGCCATCGACCGTCAGTGTCTGGCGCGTGCCCGCGATGAGCGGCTCCGGCACACCCGAAGTCACCTCGCCTATCGTCTCGAAATCCCCCTCGATGAACGCGGTTTCCGAAAGGCGGAAATCATAGATATTCGCCGTGCCGACCGCGCCGTCGTCGCCGGGGGCATCCCAATAGATCGTAAAGCTGTTAAATGAAACATCACGCGCGACCAGCGTATCGATCTCGAATGCCGCCGGCGGTATAATATCCGGGGCGGGCGGCGTCGTGAATTCGACCATGTTCGACATATCCGATATATTCGGCACCTCGTCCTGCGACTTCATTGCAGCCCAGTAGTCGGTTTCGGGCGTAAGCCCCTCGATCCAAACATCCTGCGGCGTTCCTGCATCCTCCGGAGCAGGCATACCCGCGACCTCCCATGTCGCCGGCCAGTCGAACCCGAAATCATCATAGCCCAAAGTATATAAGCTCGCCGCTCCGGTCATGCCATCGTCACCGGGAGCAGTCCACGCAAGATGTGCCCGCGTCGGCTCCACCTCGACAACGACCAGATCGACGATCTGCGCCGGAGCAATAGTATCTGGAACCGGCGGAATACATTCCGCAATCTCGAAAAGGTCGTCGCTGTCGTCGAAAAGGGTGGTGTCGTCATCCGAAACGACACGCATCAAGCATTCCTCGGAAACCGGTCCGATAACCGTCCAATCGAAAACCCCCCTCGCGCCGAGGCCGTCGGCGATAGAAATCCAGCTAACCCCCGCATTTTGCGAGATGAAAAGCTCTATCGAACCGGCAATATCCGTCGCGTTCCATAAGATCGCGACGGTAGAATCCACAAACAGAACCTCTCCGCCGTTCGGATAGACCATCTCGATGGTCGGAACCGGCGAAGGATTTATAGAAGTAAAACCGTCCGAAACATCAAAAACCGGAGGATCGTCGATATCGGTTACGCGGAAAAGAACCTCGTCCGAACTGATATGCGGCGCTGTCCATTCGTAGATGCCGTCGTTTCCCGTGCTTGCGATTATCGTTTCCCAGCTTCCACCGTCGTTCGAGGAATACTCGATCTCGACATCGGTAACCGGCCCATCGCTCGTCCATGTTATATCTATAGGATCGTCCCAAAGGTAATCGTCGCCGCCATTCGGCGCTGTAAGCTCGATCTCCCGCTCGACAAACCCCCCCGAAACCAACATGCTCGCCCCCCAGTTTTCTTCGGGATACGACAGATCGATATTGCCGACCACGGTAAGCGTCTCGGCCTCGCATGTATCCCTAAACCAGATATTAAGCTCGGCGTCATCCTCGGCCTCGGTATCGAAATTTCCGGTATTGACGAACCAAAAGCTGTCCTCGAAGCTGCAACCCAGAGAGTCCTGAGTCAATATCTCGGTAGGCCGCCCGGTAATCCAGGCATTGAAAATTATGCACTCGGGATTCGGAAAACCGCCGTCCGAACTGCGCAAGACGCCATAGACGAGATGTGGGTGGGATTGTGCGAGCGAAACACCCGCAATCGAAACGATCATTAAAACCAGGATAATAGTGCGTAATCTCATTATCGCTCCTTTTCAATGGGATATTTATATGATTATTAAATATACGAGTAAAGTGACATGGTTGCCAAATTTTAAATTGAAAATTTGGTTAAACTACTCCCGCCACCAATCCAGAACGAACACTACCAACAGTAATTATCAAAATGGGGTCGCAAGATATCGACCCCGGAACAGAATTTAAATTAAAGCCCCGCCGATAAACGACGGGGCTTTTTTAATATCGCTCTACTTCAGGAGAATCATACGACGCGATGCCTTATCCATCCCGGCTTCTATCCGGTAAAGATAGATTCCGGTAGGCACCGATCTTCCGCTGTCGTCACGTCCATCCCAAACTACCGAATATCTTCCAGCCGACATCTCGCCATCCTCCAACGTCGCTACGCGCTTGCCGAGCATGTTATAGACATCGAGCTTGACATCGCAACGCTCCGACAGATCGAACGAGATCGAGGTCGTCGGATTGAACGGGTTCGGGATATTCGCGCCGAGCGCAAATACCAGTGGAAGATCGCTGAATACTAGCTTATACGACCCGGCCGCAGGCAGTTCCACCTCGCCATCGAGATAGACCGTCTTGCCGTCGATCTCCAAACCGATGCTCATCCCAGCAGAAAGCCCGCCGATCCTGACCTTCGCCGCACGATCGACGACTAATTCGCACCCGCAGATAGCATTGAAATATACCTCGCGAGCCTTCCAACCATCGATCTTGAGATAAGCGACCGGAACACTTCCATCCACAGCCGGCGGAATTGGAACGAGCCAATCGTTAGCGGCTTCACCGATCCGAAGCTCGATAGTCTCTCCATCGATCTCGATATCGAGAACCGCCGAATGTCCGCTCGAAGCCGGTAATGCTTTATCCACACCGGTACCCGGAACATAAAGTAAGGCATCCTCGCCCGCCGCAACGAAGTAACCCTTGCCACCCTCGACAATGTCGGTGAACTGATACTCACCCAACATAACATCCCACTGCGCGGCATGTTGCGGGAAAGCCATAACCGCACCAGCCGGATCGGTCGATGGCGACGAGAAGTCCGCCGTCCCGTAAACCGAACCGATAAGGTTCCAACCGGTTATGAGATTTAAGATGAATCCATCCACCGGGCTACCCCAGAGCGTGTAATGCTGTTCGGATGTGGAAAGAACAACGTAACCGATGCCCGGCTCGATCATGTCGGCCTCGACCCACATGTTGCTCGCCGGATCATATTCGTATGCGTAATCCACGTCGGGATAGACGTTCCCAACCGTCGGCTCCACACCGGGGAGCGTAATCGGCAGCGAAATCATATTCCAACCGGGATAAAGGTGAACATCGAAAGGCGTCTCGCCAGCCATCCTGTAGGTTATATAAATGGTCTCGCCAGCTTCGTAGAAATAAACAGACGAGGTCTTCATATCAATGCGTCCGTTGATGAAGAGGCTGCCCATCAAGGTCAGTGTATCCTCGTCGCGGAACGACCATTCGAGCTTACCGGCGGAATCGCCCACAGGAATTTCCCATGTAATCAGGCTATCGACCGAGCTGCGAATATCGCCGTCGAGGAATGGGTTCGTCGGATCGAATCCGCCGATGTCGCTATATGGATCGAACCACGAACCGGCATCGTCGCTGAGCATATCAAGCCCATCGTCGAAAACATTGCTGCCGGCGGGGTTAACACCGATATATAGATCGTCCGAATACACGCCGTGGGTGAAATGGAGCATCGTGCGCCAGTCGTTCTCGCCAGCCTGAACCATAACACGGCCGTCAATCGTCTCGGTCTCACCGATAAAGGCACCGTCGTTATAAGCGACCGCCGTAATCTGAAGATCGCTCGCCGATCCGGCTGGAGCCATCGACGCGACTCTGAATTCGACGTTGCAAAGCAAACCGTCGTCCATCATCCAGTCGTGCGAAACGGTGAATGTGATATGATCGAGGTTGTATTCATCTACAACAATAGTGTAATCATCGCTCGTAACGTCCATCGGCGAAATCACAAACTCGTTCGTGCGAACGGTCAACTCGATTTCTGAAACACCTGCAAGGTGAATACCGTGAACGTTTATCGGCATGAATAAGGTCTGTCCCGGCCTAACCATCACGAGATCGGGCGGGAAGTTCAACGTCGCAAGGTGATAATCCGGCTCGCGAACATGGAACTGACACAACACCGGGATCGTTGGATTTCCGGGATCGGTCGATGTCGCGATCAGATAGCCCGTATAATCCCCCTCGATAAGGTCGGTCGCGTCAAATGTAACGAGACCCTCGTCCGTCCGGTGGCTCGAAAGCGTTCCCTCTTCGGGATCGACCGAGAGCCACGGGATATCATCCAAACCGATAACGTAATAAATCTCGTTCGCGAGAAGCTCCATCCCATCCATAACATCGTCGCCGTCGCTGTCGCTGTCGTCGTTCATCACAAAGCTGTTGATGAACATCGCGCCGTCGGCGGCCAACACAATAGCGCCGTTGCCCGGATAAGGAAGCTCGTCGAAGCTCGCAACAACGGTCGCATCGACGGTTAGGATTCCATCGCCATAATCGGCAAATGAACCTGTAACCGTCTCAACCGAAAGCGGAACCTCGAACGGCGTATGGAAGATCGGATGCTCCGGCGAATCCCACGTCAACGCGCTCGGCGTCGTTCCGATATCCGCGAACACCTCGACTCCAACCGCATCCCATATAGTGTGACCGGACTGAGCGTCGAGGTCGGGGCAAACCAGAACAACCTTGCCTCCGGCACCGATGAACGTCTCGATAACGCCCAGAACCGCCGGGCTAATATCGTCCTCAACAGTGATCACTGCGGCGGCATAGTCGGCTATCGAAAGCCAACTCACAAAGTCCGCCGATGTATGAACTACATTGTATCCATATCCGAGGAAATCGAGTGCGTCCATTCCGATAGTCTGCTCGTCCGTGAAAAGCAGCACCGGGTGAGTCGCATCGCGGCTGCGGCCTTCCTCCCAAATCGGAAGATAGGTCTCATAGATATTGTAATCGATCGATCCGTTACCCTGATTGGATATCCAGATCGGCCGCGTCGCCGTCTCGCCCTCGAGAACCGTAACGTTATATGACCTCGGCCAAACCTTGAAATGCGGTCCGCCAGAACCGATTCCGAGCATCAGATTTCCGAATCCTTCCGGATCCGTATTAATGCTTCCAGTCGTCCAGACATCGGTCCAGCTATATGTTCCGGCATCGTAGATAGCGAAACGGAATCCGACAACGCCACCCATCTCGTTGTCGATCTGAGCCATAAACTCGTCGCCGATCTCGATAGCAACCTCATAAACCACCGCATGACCATCGCCACCACCGACAGCGCCGCCGATAGCTTCGCTCGTAGCACGAAGGTCCCTTCCGATACTTCCGGGATAGGTTCCCCAAATCCCCTGATAGGTAGCCTCGGACTCGCCATCCAAAAGCGCCGTAACGCGGTATTCGCCCTCGTCGCTTCCAGAAGCTGCGGGCCAGCGAAGGTTATGACTATCCTCGATCTGCGCATAAAATGCGTCGTCGATATCGAGTTCAGTATCCACGGCATCGACGAACGCCATATAAAGGACGTTCTCCGTGTTTTTCACGTAGAATTTCTGCGCGCCAATAGCAAGCTCGGTCGCGTCGGACCACTCGTGCTCATCGATCGTGCCGTCGATAACCGGCGGAGCGCTATATGTATAGTTCGAATAGAGCATATTGGAATTGATCGTTCCGGCCGTCGCGAAATCGATATTCGACCAGGCGCTGACGCCCTCGTCATAGATCGCACGAATGCGGTAATAGTATGTGGTCGAAACCGCAACCGAGGCATCGACATAGCCTATGCCCGCCGGAGAACCGATCGATCCCCAATCCATAAGGTCCTCGGAGCGCTGAACTTCGTAGTTCATGAAGCTCAAAGGAAGCAGTTCCGATGTCCCGAACAACGCGGGCGCGTTCCAGCTCGTCGGAATCGAGAGCATATAGCCGCTGAGAGCTTCCAGGCCCGTCGGCGCGAAAAGCTCGTTGCCTATCGGATAAAGATGAAGGTTGAATTCTATCGTCGTGACATCGTCGCCGTCGGTAATCTCGATTATAACGGGGAAAACACCAATCGTGTCGTCCTCGTCGAACACCGTCCATTCGATATCGCCGGTGAGTGTATCCAGAATAAGGTTCTCAGGCCCCTCGATAAGATGCCAGATCAGTCGATCTGGATCGGGATCGAATGCCATAACCGTATTATAATATGGAACGCCGAAAACGACTATCGTCTCGACAATCGCTGGAACATGCGGCGGAGTGTTTAGGATCGTAACCTCGTCCATCGCCTCCGTAACGCCGCCCATTCCGTCATCCGCCGTCACGACAACATGCCAAACCTGATAATGCTCGGTCATGTGATAAGGAATGTGATCGCCGGCACCGAGAATAGGCATACCGTCGATAGACCATGCATAGGAGATGAATATCTCGTCGCCATCGGCATCATCGACATCGACTGTAACATCGAGGTCGTCCCTCGTGGTCGGCCCGTCCGGAATAATATCGACATCGGCGAAAACCGGCGGCGCATTTCCGATAGTAACCGCTTCCGCAGTAGCCGTCGCAAACTCATCGTCGTCGTCCGTTACGATAACAGTGAAATAGACCTCGTCGCCGCGATCGAAGAAGCTGCCGTCGATCCTCGAAGCCGTAACCGGCCCCGGATCGATCTCGACATCGTTCACAAACCATGTGTATTCGAAAGTCAACGGATCGCCATCGATATCGCCAGCTACAACATTGGCAACCAGTTCGCCAAGCTCGTTGAAATAGCCGTCTGGATCGGACATAACCGTAGCCGAAGAGATGGTCGGCGGCGTATTTACGATAGTAACCTCATCGCTCAAAACCGCATCGCCGTCCTCCCAACCGTCGTTCGGCAGGACCTCGCACCAAACCACGTCGCCCTTATCGAAATCGTCGCCGTAAAGGGAGGGCGTAGTCGCATCGACGATAGCGCCGTCGAGGTTGAACCATTGATAGGTAAGTGTAACCGGATCGCCATCCGCATCGGTGGCGATAACAGTAACAAAGATAAGATCGCTCTCGGTCGCGGTCGGGGACGGATCGATCGAGATATCCGTGATAACCGGAATCTCGTTCTCCTGAACCGGTCCCGGCCGAACGTCTTCCTCGCCGAAAGCCTCATTGCCATCGGCATCTTCGCCGGTAAAAGCATATGTGTGATCGCCGAAGGGGAGAGCGGTTTCGTAATATAAGTCGTATCCGTCCGTGTAATCGGAATCGCCCGGATCGTCCGGCTCCATAGCGTAGTCGATCCCGTCGATTACCGCGTAAATCCTGCCCGGCTCGATATCCCGCTCGGAAGTATATGTAACCTCGTAGCGGAATGTCTCCGTCGGAGCACCGGAAACCGGAGCGACAGCGCCGTCCGAGAGGATCGGCCAATCCACCGGAATATCCAGCCCGACGATCTCGCCGTCGTCGATTCCGTCGTTCGCCCAAACATCGACATGAACCAAATCCCCCGGAGCCGTCTCGGCGGCATCGAGATAGGATTCATCGCCACCGACAACAGAACCGTCGATCGACCACTCATAATGATATGAGATAGCATCGCCGTCGGCATCCAGGGAGCCTGTTATTATAGTAATGTTAATTTCGTCGTTGTCATAGATTGGAATTGGCAGATAACCTGCCACCGGAGCGGTCGGAATCGAGTTGCCGATAGTAACTGCGGCGGTCGCAATTCCGGTTCCCTCGTCTATTCCATCAAACGGGATAATCTCGCAGTGAACAACATCGCCGCGTGAGAAATAATCGCCGTCCAGAGTAGAGCCTGTCTCGCCGATCATGATATCATCGACGAACCAATTATAATGATAGCCTTCGGGATCGCCGTCGAGGTCGTCCCATCCGGCAGCGACCGCGGTCAATAAAGAGACCTCCGTCGCAGGTGCCGGATCGACATCGAGTGTCGCGCCGGTGATGGTTGGCAAATTATTGCCGACCGAAGGTCCGTCGTGCTCGTCGATATCGCCGATAGCCTCGTGCCCGAGGATATCCATAGCATCGAATTGGAATGTGTGGTCGCCCAAATCAAGCATGGTTTCGTATGTGAAATCGACACCGTCCGACCAGTCGCGCGCCATCGTCATTACGATAGGCGCTCCGCCGTCGATAATAATGTTAACCTCGAACGCCTCGATATCGCGGACGTTTGTATATGTAACCGAATATGCGAACATAGTCGCGCGATCTCCGGTCGTCGGCGTAACCGCACCATCGCTCAATATCGGAGCGATAATCTCCACCTCGGCAGAAACGAACGGACTGAACTCATCGCCATCGTGTCCGTAAATGCGAACCTCCCATACCTCGCCGACGCTCGTGTTGTCGGCATCGAGTTCGTCCTCGAAAAATCCAGAAAGACCGGGCATAAGCACGCCGTCTTTGAACCAATCGTAATAGTAATCGATAGCGTCGCCGTCCTCGTCGAACGAACCTGTAACTATCGTCGCCTCCAAATCCTCGTCGTCGAACGGATATTCCGGTGCGAGTCCGATAGCCGGAGCCTCCGGCGCGGTGTTCATAATAGTGAAATCGACCGGATCGGTATCTGCCGGCAGGCCAAGATTGTCCTCGGCGTAGAACCAGTAGCTATGATCGTCCTTGCCAATATCGTGGCCGTCCACTGTCGCGACGAATTGTTCGCCAGTTGCCCAAATCGGCGTTGCACCGCTGACACGGGTCATATCGAAAGCAACGTCGTCGATCAAAACCTGAACGACACCGGCGGCTCTCCCCCATGGAGTGGAAGCGTAGGTAACTCTATATTCGTAATCCGTAGTCACATAACCGGTTACAGGAGTCATGCTTCCGCCCAAAAGGATCGGACGAAGCCCCGCGATAGGATCGAGCGTGATCGTTCCAACATCGGTTTCCGGTATGGAATCGAAGGCATAATAGAATATCTGATCCTCGTAGAGGCAGGAATCTATCACCGAGATAAAAATCGAATCTCCAACATCGAAAAGATCGTCGGTGATCCGAAGGAAGAATAAGCCCATGGACTCATCATATTCAATGAATTCGGGAGAATCCATATCGAAATGGTGTCCGTCGAAATCGAACTGCATATGAAGACACGCTTCCGGTGGAAAAGTTCCATCGGACCGCTCCACATAACCATAAATTGTGTGCGGTGTTACAGGCTGAGCTAAAAGCGCTCCCGCTATAATAAACAAACCCAGGAAAACGAGAAATCTTCTCATCGTTCCCTCCTTTGTTTTATGCCTATTTCTTAGGCGATTTAATTTAAATGGTCCTCCTGATAATAATATCAAAACCTATTTAGCGAAGCATTAACACGCGGCTATATCGCCCCGTTTTCCTATCGCTGATAAAATATATCCCCGATGGGAGATCGCGTCCATAGTCGTCACGCCCGTCCCACATAAGCGAGCCTTCGCCATCGATATTCCGCAATATTTTTCCGGTAATATCGACGATCTCCACCGAAGAAGCGCCCTCGATACGGCACTCCGCATTGAATGGATTTGGATAAGCTCTAATCGAAATCTCGCCGGGAATCCGTCCTTCATCGACACCCATAACGCCGAGCATAATTTCGCCAATATCCTGCGAAGACCCTAATGTATCGATCGTTACAACTATCGAAGCCCCCTCATCGTTGCAGGTGTTCCAGAAAAGAATATCGACCTCATCGCCGTCGCCGGGAGCCGGATCGAATATCTCCATATGGATCAACCAAACGCCGTAGCCTTCCAGATAACGAACCTGACCGATTCCCGAATCCTCCGGGAAACACAGACTCTCGATTCCGAAGTAGGCGCAAAAATTTATGCAATCCGCCGAGGGTATCGTCGAATCTAAATTTTGGATAGTTCCGTAAAGCGAATGCGGTTCGCCCTGCGCGAAAGCGAGTGTCGCCACCAAAACAAGAAATACAATTATGATATACCGCATTATCCCTCCCCTCAATAAATTTGGTTCGAGGGGGAGCATTTGCTCCCCCTCGATATATCCCGACTACTTCACCAACATCATCCGACGCTTGGCCGTGAAATCGTTGGCCTTGAGCATGTAGAAATACACGCCGGCCGACGATACCCGACCACTGCCGTCGAGGCCATCCCACACAACGCTGTGATATCCGGCGTCGAGCTTGCAATCCACAACCTCGCGCACAAGATGACCTGTTATATTGTAGATCGAAAGGCTAACCTGCGCGTCCTCGGGGAGGTCGAATGCGATCGACGTCACCGGATTAAACGGGTTCGGGACGTTTGCCCGAAGCGCGAATTCATCCGGCAGGGTCGGCGCAACCTTAGCCAGTGTAACATTCTTCGATATTTCAACCGGTCCGCAACCAACCGTAACCATCGTCTCGCCAATATAAGCGCCGCCATCGGCCTCGATCCGGACGAGAATCTGATCGCCCATTTCGATATTCTCGAATCGGCTGAACTCGACCATGATCATTCCGTTATCGATGGCACACTCCATCGTCTGCTTGCCCCAAACCGCAGTCGCGGCAACCTCGCTCAGTTCCGCACCGTCGTCGGCGGAAACCGGGATCACCATGCTGTGCGGCATCGGGATAGCGTCGCTGGTGTGTCCGATCTTTCTGTCGAGAATCGGCCTGCGGCGCGAACCATCCGGCCACGTTCCGCCATCATCAACCCAAACCAGATAAGACTGACCCGGATAGATCGAGAAATCGAAATGCGGCGTGCCGTCGATGACAAAGATGTTCTCCCAACCAGCGCCCGAAACCATGCGAGCCACCGTAACCGGGTTCAACCCCATGCCGTCCAGCTCGTAGTAAAGATCGCTCGCCATAGCCAGATCACTGCGGTCGAGCGGAATCATGATTCCATTGAATCCAGCGTCGAGATCGAAGTTAATCAGACTCATATCCGATGGAACATTGCCAGTCCATGTTGCGATTCCGCTGTAAGTCGGCGAATAGACGAGAAGGTCTTCGTCGCCGGTATTGCTCAGAGCGCGATACGAAATCGGTCCAACGAGAACCTCTTCCCAGACGGAGGGCGGATTGGCATATGCATACATATCGCCAAGCGCAACCCCAGTGTGAGCGACATAATCCATTGGATCCACAAGACCGTCCACCGGAAGCGGATACGCCATCGCGTTCCAGCCGACGCCGATATTGTAATCGACCTCGCCGACGTAGCCGGTGTAACCCGGGCTTATCTGGCTTTCGTAGTCTTTAGCCTTTACTGTATAGTAGTAAGGCGTGGTAACATCGCCCGAGCCGGTTGCATCGACGAGGAACGTATCGGAAACGCTCCATGTCGGTGTCGCCGCTCTCGCGTCGAGATCGGCATCCGGATCGGTGAAGCGATAGACATCGTATGTGATGTTCACCTCTGGGTTTATCTCCGGGGTCGCCGCAAGGTCGGAACCGAGTCTCGCCTCCGGCCAATCGAGGCGGATCGCGCCGCCTTCGAGACCGATAACGAGATCGTCCACAGTCTGCGGTGGAATATTATCCACAGGCAGCCCGCTTCCGAGCATAAACCTATCCGTGAACACGATATCGCCCAACCATTGAATCCGAACCTCGGCGATCATGCTGTAATCGTATTCGATGAACGTATTCGCATTGCCGAACATCCACCTCACGCTGTCGCCGTCACTGGCATTCGCATTGAGAACCAGCGGCTGCCAGTTCGTGTCGCCGGTCGCCGGCGATGTGTCGGTATCGCGGAAATAATAATAGTTGAGAATCTTGACCGATATAGTGTCGATCGGCTCCACACCGGTGTAATCCGGGTCCTGCGTGGTGCGATTGTGATGCAGCCACATCCAGTTACCCTGATCGCCGTCGTTATCGATCACGAACCCGCCGAGATCGCCGTCGACAAGTTGAATGATGTCGATCGGATCGGTCGAAGCTCGTGGAAGACCGCTGCTCGGAACATCCACAAAGGCCTCGAGACCAAGCACAGGAGGATGGCAAACGCATTCGACCTCGAGTGTTCCACGGAACGCATAGTGCGGCTCCGGAGTGAGAATCTCGAAATTCTCAGGAAGCGGCATATTATCGCCGAAGGTGAATTCGTGGGCGAAGCTCACATCTGGAACGCCCGGATGGCTCCATGCTATCGTCTGAAGCGTGAAATGCTCATCCACGAAGTACCAGTCCCTGCCGGGGTCGGCAGGAAGAGCCTCGATCGTCAGGAACTCGCCGGAAACCGTTATCGTCCAGCTCCATGCATTCAATGTCATGTTGCCATTGAAATCCCAGGCGCGAACGAACATCGTGTATGTGCCTTCTTCTGAAATCAACGGGATATTAATCGGTCTCCAAAGGCTATCGTTAACCTGAACACCAGAGACAGACATTTCGAAATCGCACCAGCGCCATCCGAGGAACGGTAAGTAACCCCAATATTTGCCGTCGGGATTGAGAATCCAGAATCTTACTTCATCGACAGGCGCACCCATTCCGCCACCCATGCTCCAGCCGCAGCTGTCCCATGCATACACAACCATGCTATCGACCCATTCCCAGATATAATAGACCGCGCCGGCATCCGGATACCTCGGATGAATGACCGGAGCGCAATTATCGAATACAAGAACCTTTTCGTTCTCGTCGTCGAATCCCGGTTCAGCGTGGCCGAGATCGTCATAAGACTTGCTACGAACCCTGTAGTATCCGAATCCAGGATTATCGAATTCCGTTTTCCATGCGAGAACCTTGCCGATTCCCTCGGCAATTCCCGGAGCGTGCGATGGAGAATCCGGCGTGTTCCAGCCGCCTCCGTCGTAGTTATACTCATCCGGCTCGTTCCAGATTTCGCCGGAAGACGGATCCCAGCCCGCGCCGTTCCAATATGAATCGTTCAGGCTATCCCAAACCGAGTAACGGACGGAATCGACGCGCGTGAAGTAATCCTCGGCGTCGCCCCAGAGCTTATCCTGCATGTCCGTATCCCAATCGGTATCATCGACGAACCACATATTGGGAAGCTCGACGTCGAACCTGTTGCGCAGGACGCTGTTCGGGACATCCTCGTCAACACGAATATATTCGAGCGTATCGCAAGGAGGTCCGAAATTACCAGCGCTGTCGTGAACCCAACTCAGAACCTTGAGTTGAACACTGCTCATATCGGTATATCCGGTATATTCCCAAACCTCGGGGTCCGCCGTAGGATCGCATTCTAACCATATACCGGTTCCGGAAGCGAGCCATCCGCTGCCGTCCCACCAAACGCTGTCGATAATGTCGAAGATAGCCACATAGACATACTCGACATGCGAAACACAATCATTGCCCGCAGTCGTGTCGTCGAGTGCCCAAATCTCGATAAGTCGATCCCATACGTTCGTTGCAGTGTAGCTGTAAAATCCATCTGTCGGCGAAATTATATCGCATGTCGGTTCGGTGGCATCCCAGATGAAACCGACTTCGTCGATAATCGACTGGTTGCCGGCAACGTCGTAAGCATAAGCTCTATACGTCCAGCATCCCTCTTCGGTCGGAGTCGGTGTATCATACCAGAACGTGTCCGCGCCGTATGTAATATCGTAATGTGCGGTGAACCAGGCATCTCCGGTTCCCCAGATCGTTCCGTTATAAATGGCGCCGGTCGGGTCCTCGAATTGAACCATGACGCTATCCGGAACCAATCCGGAAACGTTATCCGAAGCCAACACAAGCATCGTTTCGGGGAATTCCTGATAGACCGAATCCCACGGCCAAACGATCTCGCATAAAGGCTTCGATACATCGATGCCCATGAAGTTCGGGCCGCAGAATGGGAATGTGTCGCAGTGCGGGCTGTTATCCGCGTGTAGATTCAGTTGATCGTTGTTGTCGCCGTAGAATACCTCATCGACAACCCACCAGACACCCTCGTAGGTACCGGCGTAGGTGCCGTTCCACGAAAGTTCCCAGTTAAGTTGAGTGATGTCACCCGGCCAAACGATATGCTCGGTGGCCGAAAGCGCTTCGAGGCCATTGATATTCGCGTCCGTCCGATAATCCACAAATGGATCCCAGGCCGTGTAATCCCAGAACATGAGAAGTGCGGGGAAATCGACCGGATGGCCGAGAATCCTGTCGGCGGCGGCGCGATCGTCAAATGGCGGAGTCGCGCAAGAAGCCGAATCATTGTATAACCATAGATCGAACGTAACGGTGTTCGTCATGTTGATCCAAATGACATCTCCGGGATAACTCACGCCATCGACGGCCATGTCGTCGGTAATAAGATCGGGCTTTTCCTGAATGCCGATAGGCGCGCGATCGTCCGGCGCCGAGCTAAGCCCGGTAACATAACCCATTTCGTGGTTGTGCGCCGTGAACGACGCCGTGAAGAAATCGAGACCCATGTCCTGATCGAACTGAACGGGGCAGTCGCCGCTGTTCATCGTCGATGCCGTAACGAGGAACTCGAAAGTCTGCTCCTCGCCGGCCTCGAGATCGACAATCCAGCTCGACGGAGTAACCCTGCTAATCGAGCTTCCCATGTTCGGGTTCTGGAAAGGATAAATCTGAGCCTGTTCAATCTTGTCCTCGCCCTCGTTACGCACGGTAGAGTAATAATAGAACTGCTGTCCCATCGTAACCAGAGCCGTATCCTCGATATCGTCGGTAAGATCGCCGAGCCAGTTTTCGATTTCCATAGGTTTGACCCATGTCTCGACTATCGATAAATCGACCGGTTTTTCGACCTTGATTAATAGGTTATTATCCAGGATACGTTCCGCTATAGGCTTGTCTCCGAAACCATCGTTATAAGTTCCATCGACGGTATGAGCATAAAGCGAATCCATGAAGCTTATCGCCGGTGCGGTAACATCGAACACATACCAAATGGTCGTAAGGGTCGGAATATCGATCGGCCCTGTCAAATCGACGATGCCCGCCTGCGTCTGCGGCGAAATGCTGTAAAGATTAAGGATTACATCCTCGATCAAGTAAGCGGAAGGATTATAGACCATCACGCTGCAGCGATATGTCCAGTTCCAATCGCATTCGTAATCGTATAGCGTTCCTGGTGGCAACAGAGCCGCAGGGCTTCCGCGCCAAAGATCCGCACCGATAGTAACAAGATCGATATATTCGACATCGCCCAGCGGAACGTAATCGGTCGGCATATCATTGCTGGCATAATCTCCGCAGTCGATATACATAATGTATTCGCCGGTCGGATGATCGGCAAGCGTCGCTTCCCAATAACCGGAACCGCCGCTATAAAGCAAACTAACATCATAGAAACCGGCCTGCCAAACGCCGGTGGTGAAGTTCCAATATTGTCCGCCAACCTCGTCGAGAAGATAAATATCGACGGTGGCGACGCCGCTTAGATTATCGTCAGCGTCTATCTGGACAACATTGTCGCCCGGCCATGCAGCCCCGGCAACCGGAGCAATCGGGTTGACCGTCGGCGCGAGAACATCTATTCCCATATTGTTTGCGGCAAAGTATGTCAACGGGCTTGCCGTCGGTTCGGCGATCAAGCCGTCGTTGCCGTCGTGGTAATTTCCTGTGTAATCGACATCGACCACCGCGTTCTCGGTAACGCCCTCGTTGCTGAGTGTGAATACGACATCGCCGGTCACGCCGGCTGCAATACTCACCGGAGCCACGCTAGGAAGATCGACTCCGCCAACCCCGCCGACCGTCGATGCTATAAGCTCGACAACCTGATCGTAGATATCGAATCTGTCGGCCGTGGCATAATCGCCGGCGGCATTGCTTATCGAAACAGTCAGATCGACCGTGTTCGTAGCGTTGAGCCAATACGGTGCCGGTGCGATGCCGGTAACCGTGAGCGACGGTGGATATTGAATATCGAAATCCTCATCGCCGTCCGCAAGCGGAACCGGAATAGCAATATCCGCGAGGGTGTTTTCATCGACCGCGCGAACCAGATCGACATCGACGAGAATGTCGTCGCCAAGCATGGCGCCGACTCCCATCGGAGCGATAGCGCGGAAATACACACTGCCGCTCGTGCCGCCCTGAATGTCCACGACGCCGGAGAAATGCGTTCCATCGGTGAAATCTAAGATAAGGCCATACGGGCTGGACTGCGAAAGGTCGATCTCGACCTCGCGGATCGCAGCGCCACCGTCGTTCTGAATCTCGACCTCGAACTCGAACTCCTGGCCGATAGTGATGAACGGATTAAGCGGTGCGCTCTCCACGCTTCCGCCGGAAAATGCGACGTCGGCTTCCGCCGGGTCTTGAACATTAACGAGAAGGTCGTTGTCGATTATCGTGTAACCGGCGATATGAGCGATACCCACAAAGTCGGTAACGATAGTATGATCTCCGGCCATCCCCGGGCCGCCGACATCGTAGGTAACATCGGCATATGTGCCCGGTTCGATTCTCGGAACCGCGACCATATCGGAGCGAGCACCCGAGAAATACGTTTCGTCGAAGGTCAAAACCAGATCGTCCACAGCCACGAGACCGTTGTTGGTCACGCGAACCGTAACGAAATGATCCTGCGCTGTATTTGCATTATAATCGTAAGGAGCTGTTCCCATGCTGGGGAGATCGCTCCAAATAGATGTAATTTCGACCGAAGGCAAATGGGCCAGCGCAAAGGCGTGAAGCCCATTCCATATCACCGTCGAGTTCCAAACTGTAGATTGCTCGTAATAGCTACCGTCCCACAAAGTCGGTTCCCAATAGTTATCTTCGCGATCGATTATCGCTTGGGCATAAACCGGTTCGACCAACGTGCGATACATCTCGAGATTAGCTAACTCGAAGAATGCATTCACACCGGGCCATCTTCCCGTCGGAGCATAAACGCACCGCGTTCCGTCCCAGATCGGGCCGTCGCGGAAATAATCGATAACATCGTCGCGCCATGTGTTGAAAGCAACGTCGTCAACGTTATTCGTCCAAAGGGTCTCTGCGGCGACCGTGTTGCCGGAAATTGCGGCGAACATTATAACCGGAAGATATTCCCATCTTTCGAGACCGCGCGAAGCCGACATCGGCGCCATCGTGGCCGAAATAGGTGGTGAGCTGTATGTGCTCCACCAACCCGGAAGAGTGATGTTGAAGTAATAATCCAGCATCGTCTGGATATAAAGCCACGCCGCCTCGGACTCCTCGGTCCAGTCGTAATCGGGCACCGGCGGGGGATCGATGCGCGCACGCACCGGATAAAGCTCGAACGATCTCATGTAGCTCTCGAGGGTCAATCCCCAAAGCGCGGTGAGATAGGTGTTCGTCGTGCCATTATATTTAATGGCACCCGAACCCGCGTCGAAGAACGTCGGGTTCTGGCGGATACCCCTGAGCGTCTTGGCGATATATGGCGTGTATTCCAGATCGTTGGTCAACGTCAGGAAATACATGCTCCAAAGCACCCGCTCGAGATAGACCTCGTTCGCGCTCGATGGCGGTGTCATCATCGGGTCGAGACGCCACGGAATATAGGCGTCGCCCATCAACATGCTGTCCGGCATGAACGAGAGAAAATTCGTGCTCTCGTTCCACCATGGTTCAACCCCTGCTACGGGATGTCCATTGCTGTTGAAATTCTCGATGAACACTCGCTCGACCGCGTTGTCCGCGTATGGAATATTCACGCCGGTAGCGTGCATACCCGCGATCAATGCGGCTGTTGAATAAAAATACGCGCCAAGATAAGAAGGCGCTTGATTGTCCATCACCGGGGCCGCTGGATTCGTCGGATCAGTATCTATCCACGGAAGCCCCTCGGCTGAATGATACAATCCGTTAGCCGGATCTGTAACATAATCCATCGCGGAGACAGCCCTGTCTGTATAGACACTGGCAATACCCGTAGCTGCGAAGATCGCAACCAAAACAAATAACAAGACCTTTTTCATCTTCGACTCCTCTCCCTTTAAAAATGCTCTTTTTAGAGGAACACGTTTTGAATTAACATTCTTTAGCGCCCTTATCCCTATGTTTTTAAGGAACTTAGCGCCCGCATTTATGGTAACACACGAAGTATTACCGGTTATGTAGTTATTACAACCATAGCTTTCAAAATCAAAATGTCAATAACTATTTTCATATTCGCAAATTATTCAACATGATCACACCATGTATCATAGCCACCACTTGAAGTAATAAACCGTAAGTCCAATTGCAACAAGAGATACGAAATTAAAATACATTCGAAATCCCACTGTAAACTCCACCAGTGCTAAATCCACATGAACCGGGTCTATGCCGAATCCGATCTCCTTCATAAAGAACGTCTTCACTACACCTGTCGGAAGGACAAAGCCCAAAAGCTCGGTCAAGAGGGCGCCCGCCAGAAGACCGACGACCACCGCCAGCAACACAACCGCAAATCTTTTCCTGTTGTCAGACACCGATGCGTTCCATCATATTTATTCTGTCGCGAATGCTCGCGAATATCCCAAGTCCATCGGTCGATCCAAGTATCGATTCGCTGCAACGCTCGGGGTGCGGCATCATACCGAGGACATTTCCCCGCTCGTTCACAAGTCCCGCGATATTATGCGAGCTGCCGTTCGGATTTATATCTTTCGAGACCACGCCGCTTTCGTCGCAGTATCTGAAAAGCACCCGGCCGTTCGACTCGATCTCTTCGAGCGTCTCCTCATCCGCGAAATAGTTTCCCTCGAAATGGGCTACCGGCATTCGAAGAACATCGCCATTCGACATGCCTGCCGAAAATGCTGTTCCTCCCCGCTCGACACGAATATAAACATCCTTGCAAATAAAGCGCAGTCCTTTGTTTGCTATCATCGCGCCCGGAAGCATCCCGCTCTCGAGCAGCACCTGAAACCCGTTGCATATACCTATGACCAATCCGCCACCCTCGGCGAATTCCCTCACCGATTTCATAATAGGGCTGAACCGCGCGAAAGCTCCGGTCCGAAGATAATCGCCGTAGGAAAAACCGCCGGGCAGGATCACCATATCGATGCCCACAAGGTCGGTGTCCCGGTGCCAGATAAACCTCGCCCTTTCGCCAAGAGCGCTTTCGACCGCCCAAAGGGAGTCGCGATCGCAGTTGCTTCCCGGAAAAACGACGACACCGACTACCATTAAATTTCCTCGATCTCGAAATCGAAAATCTCGATTATCGGGTTAGAGAGGATATCGCCCGATACCCTTTCGATAAGCTCGCGCGCGGCACTTTCGTCCTCCGACGAAAAATCGACCGTAAAAACCTTGCCGGTCCGAACCTTCTCGACAGTATCGAACCCCAAACGCGCTAAAGCCGCGCTAATCGTCTTTCCCTCGGGGTCGGCCACCGTTTTCTTCTTTCGAACCGAGACCCTCGCCCTGAAACGTGTCATATCGATTCTCCTTATGCCTCGCCACGGTGTTCAACAATTCGCAAACAAGACCGTGAGCTATGTAGAATAATGATAAAGGATAGATAATGTATCTCGGAGCCAAAATCAATGCTAAAATCAGTATCATTGTGGGAATAATCAAAAAGATCGTGCACTTTTTGGAGAGGTTTAAACGAGGTAACCTTTTGGTGTAGCGAACGTTGGAGACCATAAGCCACGCCATAAGCGCCACTCCACCCAGAGACCCCGTTCCGATCACCGGCGGCCAGACCTTGTCGATGAAAAGTATCCCGCTCGAGATGGTGACCGCCGCCATCGGTATCGGCAGGCCGGTGAAATAATCGGCTCCATCGAGGCTCGCATTCACATTGAAACGCGCCAGACGGAAGGCCCCGGCAAACAGATATAGAAGAGCTATCGCGAACCGCCAGTCTCGCATGTCGAAGATGCCGACGCCGTGCATCATTGCGACTGGCGCAATGCCGAACGTCAGGAAATCGGCGAGGCTGTCGAGCTGAAGACCAAACTCCGAGGAGCTGTTCGTAATCCGGGCAACCTTGCCATCGAGGGAATCGAGGAACGCGCCGATGAGGATAAACCATGCCGCGTTGGCCGGGTTATCGCCCATCGAATGAAGCAGCGCCAGAAGCCCGCAGAGCAGATTTCCGAATGTGAAAAGCCCCGGCAGAACGGGCTTTAATTCTTTTAGCGCAATTTTGCGATCGGCGTTTCTCCGCAAAATACCCTCTCTCCGGTTTTAACGGTTGCTATCGCTTTGTTCGCCGGAACGAAAACCTCTAATCGGCTCCCGAAACGAATGATGCCGATCTTTTCGCCGCGATAAAGTTCCTGCCCGACCTCGAGCCGGCAGACCACCCTTCTCGCGATCATCCCCGCGATCTGCATCACGCGCACCTTCACGCCACCACCATCGATATCGATTATCATCCGCTCGTTATTCTCGAAGGCTTCTTCTCCTGCGGCATGTTTGAAGCTGCCCTCCCGATAGTCGAGGCTCTCGACCATGCCTGCGAACGGCGACCTGTTGACATGAACATCGAAAAGGCTCATAAATATGCCGATTCGGATGCACTGGCCGAGCCGATCATCGTCGAATTCCGCTACAGTAACGACCACTCCGTCCGCCGGCGAGAGAATCGAGGATTCATCATTCGGCACTTTGCGTTCCGGGTCGCGAAAAAAATAGATAGAAAAAAGCGCTATGAAAATGAAAACACCACATAAGATATATCCTACAACGCTCGTCGTCATCGCGCAAAAACCCGCGATGGTTAGAAAAGCAAAAAAGAATTTTTTCCATTCAGGGTCTAATTTCATAGCTAATCTTTCATCTGCTGAATTATATAAGTATAACACTTTATATCCCTTAATTCAACGACAACCCGACGATTGTTCGCCTGTGCCACGTTAACAGCATACGCGTGCACAAATAGCCCGCGAGATAAGACTGTGGGCTTAAAGACCTGCGAAACAAGGATAAGGCAGAATGGGTCGTATCGAAAATAAATGAGATTATCGAGCCGGAGAAATTGGCGGAACCAAGGCGAGGAATAATTTGTCGTAGGGCGCACGGTGACCAACGGCCATACGGCTCGTAGAGAAACCCCACGGGCAATCGAAACGGTGATTATGTGCCGAAATATCGGTCGCCGGCATCTCCGAGACCGGGGCGGATATATGCCGTTTCGTCGAGTCGGTCGTCGAGAGCGGCAAGAAATATCTCGATCTCCGGGAACTCTGCGGAAAGATTCTCAACACCCTCCGGCACACCGATAATTCCACAAAAAACGATCTTATCGGGTTTATACGACGATATCTGCTTCGCCGCAGCTACCGCGCTGCCACCGGTAGCGAGCATCGGGTCGAGAATGAAAACCGTCTTGCCGGAAAGATCGCGCGACAGCGATTCGTAGTAATAATGGGGCTTAAAAGTCGCCTCGTCGCGCTTGAGGCCGATATGGTATATCGACGAATTCGGCAGAAGACGCGAAAATGAACCCTCCATCCCGAGACCGGCCCGGAGTATCGGCACCCCGACGACGCGCGACTCGTCGATCCGCCGAACACGCATTCTTTCGAGCGGCGTATCGATATATATTTCCTCGAACGGCGCATAACGAAGCGCCTTCGCGATAATCAATTCGGAGATCGCATCGGTTCGAGCGCTGTATTCGGGCGTCAGCGTTGCGCGGTCCCGAAGGATCGATAGCAGGTGTAAAATGGCGGCTTCGCCGTCGAGAACGGTCGGTTTCATCTCTCTCCCTGTTAATTTGCGATAGAAGGTATATCCACAGTATCGGCGCGTCAAGCGCTAAGCTCGAAAATGCCGTCCGATTAAAAAAAAGATGTATCGACGAAGTTTGTGAAAGACGATCTATAATCGAAGACGGCTGGCGCGGGGGGGTGAAAGGTCGGGAGTGGGGGTTTTTGCGTCCGAAGGAACCGCAAAAAACGTGCCAGCCGGCTGGGGCGGTCTGGCGAATATCCTCGATTCGATCTTCCAAAAAAGCATCACCACGGGTTACTCGCTCGCGCTGAAATCTATCTCTTTTTACAAGACGGCAAAATGAGTTTTGCAATGCTTTTTGCGATAGAGTCCGCTGGACTATAACATACCTTAACGCCGCTGCGTTCATTTTCGAGGATGCCGCGGTCGGTCATCAATCGAAGGTGCTGGGAAACGGTCGATTGCGGAAGATCGAGGCGGAGTGCGATGTCCTTGACATAACACCCCTCCTCCATAAGACATGCAAGTATCCTAAGCCTATCGGGATGGCCCAAAACGCGAAGAATCGCCGCAACTTTTTCTATATCCTCGTTACTTTCGATCATTTTATCAGAAGAGCCTTACGTGCATCGGTGCGACCGTCACCGGTTTTCATCAGATAGACCCCGGATGGGAGTTCGTTGCCGGAACTATCCTTTCCGTCCCATGTCGATTCGGTTCCGGCAAAATCGAGGCGGCGAACGATGCGTCCCGTAGCGTCGAGGATCTCGATATGCGAACCCTCTGGCGTAACCGGGGACTGCAATTCGATATGGCACGACGAGTTAAATGGATTCGGATAGATATCGATGCCGAAGCTCGTCGGCCTGAATTCGCGGTCGGTGGCCAGCTCCGGTTCGATATAATAAATAAAGCTAACATCGTCGATGAACCAGCCCAGCGAAGAGATATAAGGATCGGTTCCGACGACAAATTTGATCTGGACAGAGGAACCGGCGAACGGTTCCATGTCGAAAGTCGCGGTTTGCCATCCACCGCTGTTTGCAGTAAATACGCTGTCATCTTCGAGGTATGGATTATGGTCGTAGGCCACGCCGTCGTAACCGGATATCGGACTGATAATATCCCAGCTCGATCCGCCGTCGGTGGAGACCTGAACGTTAGCGCCGTCATATATGTCCCCGCCGCTCGGAGGTTCGAAACTGAACCAATGTTTGAACGTAAATCGTGGACAAAAAGAGCTGTCAGGAATATCGACCATTGGAACGAGTAATTCGGATAATCTATTGTTCGTATAGTCATCTGCAAGTTTCGTAGCCCAGAGTTTCGTGCCGGAAACGGCTTCACCTGGGCCTGTAGTCGGGGTTCCCCATTCCCAGTCTCCGCTGCCGATAAAGGCGGTTCCACCCGACTCGAAATCCCATTCCGAGATAACGATCGGTGTGCCGCATACAAATTTTGTGGAGTCGAAGGTTAGATGCCCGCTCGTGTCGCGCACCTCGAATAAAATTGTGACTTCGTCGCCTGGAACAATCCTCGATTCATCGATATCGATCAGGAAAGCGACCGTGTCGTATCCCTGCGATTCGATTGTGCCGCACAATGCCGAATCGGTGACCATATCGAGACCGGATGTTCCTGAGAATCCCAGAACATAAGCCTCCGTCGGATCGAAACCGAGGTTCTCGATCTCGACGAGAAGCCTCGACCTCTCGCCCGGATCGGCATATCCGCTCGAATCGCCGAACTCTGGATCGACCCAAGCGCGGGTCATGAAAGGCGCGCTTCCCGCCATCTGGCAGACGACCTTACAAACCGGCATATTCTCAAAAACCAATTGATCCTTGCGGGAAAGCGGCGGCCAAAAACCATCAGAGTATCCGCCGACCTCCGGGGTGCAACAGAAAATCCAGGAATGCCCGGTTGTGTCACCATAAAGCCAATCGTCCGTGTCGCCGTTGGTGGGATAGATCGCCGTTGCGCCAGGGCCGTAGATATAACTATTTCCGCGCGCATAACGATATCCGACCCTCAAGAACCAGTCGTTGTGCACCGGCAGGTCATATGTCCATCCCCACGGTAAAAGATATAAATTGCCATAACTGTGGAATGATAACGATGAGCGGAATTCGCGCGAATCGATAAAGGCCATCGTCGCCTGAGTCTCCGGTTCGCTTCCGGCGGAAGGCCCGCGATAGGTCTCTTCGCTCGATACGGGCGAGCTTCCGATATCGTCGAACCCCCACATATGGGGATAGTTCCGGTTGAGATCGACCCCCATAGTTCCGTCACCGTTGTCGTGGCGATTCTTGCGCCACATCCCGCCGCCAGTCGGGCTGGAAATCTGGTTGTAATAATAGCCGTCCGGATTCAAAAGTGGAATAATCCATGTCTCGCGCTTTTCGACGATATGCCTTGCTACCTCGCTTGTAGCCATCGAATCGAGAAGCCATCTTGCGAAACTCAAAACTATCTCCGGTGTAATAACCTCCCTCGCATGAAGTGCGCCGCCGATGAATACCTCCGGCTCATCCTCGTCGATCTCGATATTATCGGAGATCTTTATCGCCTTTATAATCTTGCCGTCCCAGCCGACTCCAATCGATTCGGGAGCCGAGACATAAGCCGGATATTCGTCGTGAAGGGAATCGAGCGCCGCGAGGATCATCTCGTAGGTTCGCCATCCACCCATATCGAGCGTCTCGTCCAGCCGCGATGCATAAAACTCGCGCATATCCGAAATTCTAATCTCGAAAGGCACCGCCCGCGCGCGAAGGATTGCGAAGTCGCTCTCCGGCAGGGCAAATTCCGCCCAAACACCGGGCCTCGCCGATACCATTTCGCAGGGCACATCCGCACGATATCCCCATGGCACACGAACCAACGAATAAGCCTCCTGCTCGTTCGCCATAAGAGGGATCGCCAATAAAAGGATCGCCGCAGCCAAGACCAATAATAGCTTTTTCATTTTATCTCCGTTTTAAAGAATATCAACTTTTTCGAGCGCCGCTTCGATTACCTCGTCCATATTTTCGACGAAGATGAACTCGATGCTATTCCTTATCTCCTCGGTAAGTTCGATAAGGTCATTTTTGTTCCTTTTCGGAAGGATTATCCTCTCGATTCCCGCCTGATTTGCACCGAGAACCTTTTCCTTCAATCCTCCGATAGGCAAAACCTCGCCCTTCAGACTGATCTCGCCGGTCATCGCCGTCGCTTCGATTATCGGCCTGCCGATCATCATCGATGCGAGACATGTCGCCATGGCGATTCCCGCAGAAGGGCCATCCTTCGGGATCGCGCCCGCCGGGACATGAAGATGGATATCGAGATCGTTAAAATCCTGTTCGATCCCCAAATCCTTCGCTTTCGAGCGCACCCAGCTGAGCGCCGCCTGCGCGGATTCCTTCATTACATCTCCGAGATGCCCCGTCAAAAGGAGATTCCCCTTGCCGGACATCGCCGTAGCCTCGATCACCAGCACCTCGCCACCTGCCGGAGTCCATGCCAGCCCCAGCGACATTCCGGGAAGGTTCTTCGCCGGAAGAGCGGTGCCGGAGAATTTCTCCGGGCCGAGATAGTCGTGCACCCTTTTGGGCGAGATAACAGCGCGCAGACGCTCCCCGACGGCGATCTGTTTTACTACCTTGCGACAGATAACGCCGAGCGTTCTTTCAAGGTTGCGCACGCCGGCCTCGCGCGTGTAGCTGTCGATAATCGTCTGAATAGCATCTTTCGAAAATGTCAATTGCGATTTGGACAGGCCGTGGTTGTCGAGCTGTCGGGGCACGAGGAAATTCGTAGCAATACCGAGCTTTTCGAGCGCGGTGTATCCGGGAAGCCGGATCATCTCCATGCGGTCGAGCAGAACGCGCGGGATCGGATCGATGTAATTCGCCGTGGCGATAAACATGACCCTCGAAAGATCGAACGGCACATCCAGATAGTTATCTGCGAACGAGAAATTCTGCTCTGGATCGAGCACCTCCAGAAGCGCAGCCGATGGGTCTCCGCGAAAATCCTGGCCGATCTTATCTATCTCGTCGAGCATGAATACCGGGTTGTTCGAATTGCATCGTTTGATCCCATGAATTATCCTTCCGGGAAGCGCGCCGACATACGTCCTTCGATGCCCGCGAATCTCCGCCTCGTCGCGCATTCCGCCGAGGCTCATTCGATAGAACTTCCTGCCCATCGATCTCGCGATGCTCATTCCGAGGCTCGTTTTTCCCACTCCGGGCGGACCGATAAATAACAATATCGGCGATTTCGCGTCGGGCTTGAGTTTTCGGACGGCGAGGAACTCGATCATCCGCTCCTTGATCTTTTCCAAACCGAAATGGTCCTCGTCGAGGATGAGTTTCGCCCGTTTCAAATCGATATTATCCTCGGTGCTCTCGTTCCACGGAAGGCTCAAAAGCCAGTCGATATATGTCATCGAAACGGTGTATTCCGCGCTGGCCGGATTCATCCGTTCGAGGCGATCGATCTCCTTCTCGGCGGCTTTGGAAGCCTCCTCGGGAAGGTCATTTTTGGCAAGCTTCTCGCGAAACTCCTCGATCTCCGGGCGATCATTGTCTCCAAGCTCCTTTTTTATCGCCTTGAGTTGCTCGCGAAGAAGGTATTCGCGCTGCCCCTTCCTGATCGATTCGTTTGCCTCGTTTTGAATCTCGCTGCTCAGTTTCAGCACCGAAAGCTCTTGCGTAACGTATCCCTGAAGGTCTTGCAATCGCACGAGAACATCGATCTGACCTAGAAGGTTCTGCTTCAACTCTGGACTAATGTTAAGATATGCCGCCACCGAATCCGCAAACCTGCCCGGATCATCGACATCGAACGCCTCGATCGGTATCTCGTCCGGCAAGTTCGGGGAGAGTTTCGCCACCTGCTTGAATTCGTTCAAGATCGTTCGAATGAGCGCGGCCTCGCGGTCTCCCGGAACCCTGAAATCGTCCACCTCCCGATATGTGCCGATGAAATACGGCTCCTGCTGTTTCCGTTCGACGAGTTTCACGCGCTCGAGGCACTTCACGAGCACCCTGAGCGAATTGTCGGGAAAACGAATCAGCTTCATAACCGTCGATCGAACACCATATTCGAATAGACCGTCGAAATCGGCGATATCCTTCTTGTTTGGGAGCAACGGGGCGAGAACCATGACCTTATTCGAGGATACGACATCGTCGATAAGCTTAATATGGCGCTCGTCTTCGATAATCAAAGGCACAATCTGCCCCGGAAACGCCACGTTCTGGACGAGCGGCAGGACAGGGAGTGTCTCCAGTTTGGAATCGTTTTTTTTATGTTCTTTGCTCATAGTTTTGTCCGATAATTATTCTATTCCCACTTCGATTATTCCAATCGTTTCCGGAGAGACAAACGAAAGCCGCACGGTCAGAATCCCCTCTTTGAATCTCGCTCGAGGCTTCGCTCCGACGAATCTCCGTGGGATATGGATATTCCTCTCGAATGGACCGTAATTGATCTCGAGGTTGTGAAAAACCGCTTTGTGCACCGGTCGTTTTTCCTTGCGGACTCCGGCAATTGTGATAACGTCGTCGCCCATCTGGATAACGACATCCTCTTTGCGCACCCCGGCAATCTCGCATGTGATTATATACTCGTCCTCCGTCTCGCAGACATCGGTTGCCGGATGCCAAACGTTGAGTGCGTCCAACATAACCCGGTGTTTCATCTGGGAGAATTCCGAATATAGCCTTCGCATCTCCTCCTCGTAGGCCCGGCTTTTCGTGCATATTACATTCGACATCTTCGCTTCCTTTCGGATGTCCTATTCAAACTCGATCCGTGGAATAAACGCTTCGATAAGGTCGGCGAGCTTGTTTCCGGCCTTCGCGGCGGCTTCGAGGATCTCCTCGATCTTAGCCGGCACGAGTGAATCTGGAAGGCACATGTCGGTCACCATCGAGAAGCCGATAACGCGCATTCCGCCGTGAACAGCAACGATCACCTCCGGCACCGTGCTCATCCCAACCGAATCGGCGCCGATATTTCTCAAGAATCGATATTCCGCTCCCGTTTCAAGGCTCGGCCCCAACAGCGCGACGAAAATCCCTTCTCTCAACGGGATTTTTTCATCGAGAGCGACATTCGATACCAATTCGCGGTGCTCTGGAGTGAATGCCCTGCTCATATCGGGAAAGCGAACGCCGAGCTTATCGTCGTTCGATCCGCGAAGAGGGTTGTCACCGATAAGGTTGATCTGGTCGGCGATAAGCATGATATCCCCTTTATTGAACAGGGGATTAAGCCCGCCGGCAGCGTTGCAGACGATCATGGTATCGACACCGAGCGCCTTCATCGTTCGCACGGGATAGGTGATCTCCTTCATCGAATAGCCTTCATAATAGTGAACGCGCCCCTGCATTATCATCGTAGGAACGCCGCCGATATATCCGAAAATGAGATTTCCCTTATGTCCCGGAGCAGCGCTCACTGGGAAATGCGGTATTTCCTCGTATGGAATGACTGCGTCTTTTTCGATAATCTCCGCGACCTTGCCCATTCCGGTGCCGAGGATGATAGCGACCTTCGGTTCGATCTTCGTCCTCGATCTGATAAATGGTATCGTCTCTTCGAGCTGCTTGCTGATTTCGATCATTTCACTTCCTTAATCCATCGGGAAGAGCGACGCGCGCCTTCTCCTATGCGTTGAGTTGCTGAAAACATGATTATCCGAAAGCGGGAATTCGATTCGGAATCCCGCAGACAGTGTTTCGATGGATGCCTTTATTCGCCTCGACTCATACTCCTCGTCGAACTCTTTAAGCGCGCGGTTTTGAAGCTCCAAAACGCGCATCAGCTTGCGAAAATAGGCGTCCTTTATCGTGGTTAATTCGTAAAGTTCCTGCTTCGTTTCGTTTATCTGAAGGGAGTATCTCGAAAGGACCTTCTGCGCCTCGTCGTCGGCGCTTTCGCGAATCTGCTTCGCCTCTAATTCAGACCTGTTAATTATCTCATGTCCCTCTTTTTTTGCAAGTTCGAGCGCCTGCCCGATAGCGCCGGACTGGGCTTCCAACTCGCTGATGCGCTTCGTGAGGGTTTCCATCCTTCGGGTAAGGTGGTCGCGTTCTTTATGCTGTTCGGCGACGGTCTCGGCGACCTGCGCGAGGAAAAATTTTACCTCGTCTCTTTTATATCCCATCGGCGATTTAGGAAAATCCTGATTTCTTATCTCGAGCGGTGAAATGGCCATGACGAACTCCAGGGAATTATGGTGCTATTCCTAAAAAGAGCAAGGGAACAGGCGGACTGCTTCTTCCCTACTTCGTTATATTATATATCTCGCCTTCAAAATATGCAACCCCCCACACGCCAGCGCCGCTATTTGGTCGTTTCGACTCCGCTCAACGACCGCTCTCAATTGCAACGAGATTGCCGCGTCGCTATCGCTCCTCGCAATGACAACATAAAAAAAGGGCGAATATCCGTGGGATTTCTCTTCGTTCAACAAGATTCGCCCCTACGAAATTGCTAATTGCTAATTTTAACTTGCCCTCTCCACCGCCCCACGCCCGAACGAAAAATAATATTTGAAAAGAACGAATAACGCTGTTTCCTCGGCGGGCACGACAACGCCACGCCCCTACGATTTACATCACATTTCTTACATATCTATACCGATTGACGAAAAAAAACCTTTCACAGCAGTAACTACTTCAGGGCTAAGAACGGCAATTTGTAACGCTATCTGAATTTTATTTAACCATCCTGCAATTCGGTTCGTATCGGGTATTTCCGTTTCCTGTAACTCGTCCTTGATGTTACCGATATTCCTAATTACTTCCTCTTTTTGTTCACTTGAAGGTTCTTTTCTTAAAAGGACAAGAAGTTCGTCGAGGTTTCTAATCTGTTCTTTACGTTCATTGAATGAACCTGCGATTTGTATCGAATTCTCCGCCCGGTTGCTTTCTCCAACAAGCGCATGGGGCGAATTCATTGCGTTATTTGTTGGCGCGTTTATAGACACGTCTGTTTTTAATACTATATTCTGTGCGGGAAGGACCGACATAGAGCTTACTTTGCGCATCAGACCCTCGTAGTATTCTCTCGTGTTTTTCTCCATGTTATAATTATGCTCAAGGAAGTTAATACGGATTTTGAGGGTAGCAACCACAAGCTCGTGTTCCTCAATTGGAATAACAACCGGTATATCGTCGAGTGAATCGCCTCGTCTGACATGGTCGAGATATTCCTTTAGATCTTGGCGGATGCGGTCAGTTGCTACTACTTTATCTGTATTGGAGAGAGTGAACTTAAATACGATGCGGTTTTTAAAAGTTGAATCTACTGAAAACGATACGCTATAACCTTTCAATCGAGCATAGTCCTCAAATCCTTTTAACATATCTTGAAACAAGGCACGTTGTTCATCTGGCAAATCGAAGACAATATATCCTCCAGTTCCGAAGCCGGCTTCTGCTCTTATAGCGTCTTCCTCAGCTCTCTTTTCCTTATCATGTTGCCATTCTTTTTCTTCATATTGCCGGTCCTCTTCCTCTTGTGCTAGCTTCCAATCTATTTTTACCTGTCTTTCACGCAATTCGCGATCCTTTTTTGCTTGCTCTTTATCCTGTTCTATCTGGCTTTCACGCAATTTGCGATCCTTCCGGCGTTCGGATAACCACACGTAGAAGAAAGCAATACCTAAAGAAAAAACTATCGCCCACGGTATCATTTGAATAAGGATTTCATTAGTATACATTGTTCATCTCCTATCGAATTTCGTTGTTTTTGTTCGGCGGCGCGTTCGTCTTTCGTCGTCGAGCCACTCGCGGATATTGCGGATTCGTTCTTCGATAGCGGTGCGCAGTTCGGTATCAATACCTGCGACAACTTCGATGCCCGATTTAATAAGGCCGTGTGTCATCCCACCGACACCGGCAGAAAAGGTCAATTGCTGTATATTCAGGTTCTTTGGTCCATTTTTCTGCTTCTCTCGTTTCAAATTATTCTATATCCAAACACATTGCGTCGCAATCCTTCTAAGTCTTAAACAAGGTAATCTCTTTTTTATCTTCCCACAAGCCTTTTTATTATCCTTTGCCGCAAAGGCAATTAACTGCCCAACCGGAAAAATGTCGAGACCTATTTTACACCTTTTCCCCATAACTCGATTTCATTCATCAAGTTTGTATCCTGTTTTGCCACGTCCGAGGTCTAAATCATCGCGTTCTTAGCCTGATTCTTCGAGTCCCGACTCTGGTTATCCAATTCCTGAGTCTGGTTATTTGACTTCTGAACAAGGACTATGCCGAACAAAGTCTCCTTATCGGAGTTCTGAGCCT
>CAYNTG010000008.1:0-2444 GCA_964400105.1 uncultured bacterium | reverse complement strand
CGGCATAAATGCAAAAATGGGCGACCGCAAAGTCGCCCATTCGAGGGGAATCCATTTCACCGGGCGTATTCAACGCGCCCTTTGGCAACCAATTCGCAGCCTACCCGAACTCGAGCCCCTGCGCGAGCGGCATTAATGTTTTTTCAACCATTCCACAAACTCGGTCCTTGAAACCTCTATGTCGCTTAGGATTTTCGATACGATTCCTCTACCTAAATCCTCTCCCTTGTGGTCCGGCACGGTTGCTGTTCGACCGTCGGGATGCCTGAAAAACTTATGGCTGCCACGCTGGCGAACAAACTCGAAGTCAAGCGATTCGAGAAAAGAAATCATTACCCTCGCACTCATCGTTGGAAGTCGCGCCATTATCATGCATCTATCGTTTGAACCCCTACGAATTCCAGCTTCGTCGGTTCCTGTTCCTCGAGGCAAAGCTGAATGACCTCTCGAATCCTGCCGAGGAGTTCGTCCATCGTTTTCGCTTGAGTGTAGCAACTTTTGAGAGCGGGAACGGTCGCTACAAGAAAGCCGTCTTCATCCCGCTCTATAAAAATAGTGAACCTGCCATGCTTGGTGTTTACACCTCTTTCCATAGTTTTCCAATCATATATTCTGAGTCAATTTTACCCGAACTCGAGCCCCTGCGCGAGCGGCATCTTGGTTGAATAGTTTATCGTGTTGGTCTGGCGGCGCATGTATGCCTTCCATGCATCGGAGCCGGACTCGCGGCCTCCGCCGGTTTCCTTCTCGCCACCGAACGCGCCGCCGATCTCCGCGCCGGACGTGCCAATATTGACGTTCGCGATACCGCAATCGGAGCCGACCTCCGAAAGAAACTTGTGCGCCTCCCGGAAATTATTCGTGAAGATTGCAGAGGAAAGACCCTGCGGAACGTCGTTGTGTATATGAAGCGCCTCGTCGAAATCCTCGTATTCGATGATGTAAAGGATCGGCGCAAATGTCTCCTCCTGAACGATCTGCATCTCGTTCTTCACCGCAGCGATACACGGCGTGATGTAACATCCGCCGGGCTTATCGAGCTTTTCACCGCCGTAAAGAATCTCGCCGCCCTGCTTTTTAATTACCTCGATCGCGTTCATCATTTCATCGACCGAACCGGTATCGACCATCGGCCCCATGAGGACACCATCTTCGAGTGGGTCGCCGATATTTATCTGTTTATAGGATTTGATCAAGCGAGCGACGAGCGTGTCCTTCACCGATTTATGAACGATGATTCGGCGTGTCGATGTGCACCGTTGTCCCGTGGTTCCGACTGCGCCGAAAAGGATCGCGCGAAGCGAAAGCTCTATATCGGCGTCCGGCGTGACGATAATCGCGTTATTCCCGCCGAGCTCGAGGATTGTTTTGCCGAGCCTTTCGCCGACTATCCTGCCGACCCGATAGCCCATCGAGCAGCTTCCGGTAGCCGAGATGAGTTTGACCCGATTGTCATGCAGAAGCTTCTCGCCGACGACCGAACCGCGTCCGACCAAAAGCGAAAAAATGGCCGGATTTACGCCGTTGCTTCGACAGACTTTCTCGGCGATCTTCGTGCATGCTATCGCTGTAAGCGGTGTTTTACTGGATGGTTTCCATATATTCGAATCGCCGCAGACCACCGAAAGGGCGGTGTTCCATGCCCAAACCGCAACCGGGAAATTGAAGGCGGTAATGATGCCGACGATCCCAAGCGGATGCCATTGCTCCATCATCAGATGTTCGGGGCGCTCCGATTTCATGGTGAGGCCATAAAGCTGCCTCGAAAGCCCGACGGCGAAATCGCAGATGTCGATCATCTCCTGAACCTCGCCCTCACCCTCCGCGCGGATCTTGCCCATCTCTATCGAGACGAGAGCGCCGAGGTCCTTCTTGTTTTCACGAAGGGCGTCTCCCAAAGCGCGGATTACCTGCCCGCGATTCGGTGCCGGGATCGCACGCCATTCGAGGAACGCCTCCTGCGCCGCATCGATGACCTTTTCGAAATCGTCGCTGTCGGCCTGACGAACCCTGCCGATAACGCTTCCATCGATCGGGGATCTCGATTCGAGGATGTCGCCGTGTCCGAACCACTCGCCATTGAAAGCCCCTGAAAGCTCGCCCTCGAGTCCCAGTTTTTCCAAAATCTCCTTCATAATTATCCCTTTCATGAATAGATGGTTTTTCTCCACCGTTCCTTTATTAATATGTTTAGATTACTTAGTATATAAATGATTGAATCGATGCACAAATAAAATCGCCTAAGATTCATCCTTTTAGGAATCCTAATCCGGGTGAGCGGGTTTTATTAGACCCTTCCCATACAAAATCATCCGGCGTATATCTTGTGCGCGCGACCATACCGCAACAGACGAACAGGAGCACACGGAGGTGCTCCAACATTCCCGTCGCCACCGATGTGAATTTTTTTAAATCATCTTATGTCGAGCCAAAAAATACGGTTT
>CAYNTG010000007.1:2981-48644 GCA_964400105.1 uncultured bacterium | reverse complement strand
TTCCTTTATGCTCGTAAATGCAAGTGCGGTAAAACTCCAGCAGATCGTATCGGCGATATTGTGGCCGCAGTAGGTTGGATCGGCAAGGTCGAACATGCCTGCGAGGCAGACCTCGACGACATCCCCGCTATCGGCCGGGATGTCGCGGATCCAGAGCGTATCCAGCGACGCGCCGCTATGGTATCGAATCGTATGGCCGGATGATACGGAATCGTTTATAAAGACCGTGATTCTACACGGATTCACCGAAGCCGTATCGATGCCGACGAAATCGTCGCGTAGGACGGCATAGACACCGGGGTCGGCGAGTGTATAGGTGCCGCCATCGATAGGATGCACCGCGACCGTCTCCGGCGGAACATCGTCGATTGCGAACCAGCATTCATCGACAATCGTCTCGCATCCGAGGGAGTTCGCAAGATTCAAAAGCTGGAAATGCACCGTGTCGCCGTGGGAAAAAGCTATCGGTGGGTCATAAATAGCGTTTCCTGAAATAGAATCTCCAGTGTAGCTGAATTCCGGGTCTGTGAGATCGAAACTGTCGGTCGGGCCGTCATCGACTCGAACCTGCATCCCAAGATCGGACCATTCGAGCGTGTATCCAGATAAACCGAGTGAGTCGGAAGCGATATTATAAATTATCTCCCAACCTGCGGATGCCGTGTCGCTCGGGCCGCAGGCTATAACCTGCCCGGAATAAGTCGGATGTACAAGTTGCGCTATCGGGGGAACATGGCAATTCGGCGTTGTTACGCTAATCTGGATATGCTCGTTCGGGACGAGGAGCGAGTTCAGGCAGGTGGCGTGTATCCAAAAAGAAATTTCGGTCGAGTCGCAGAGCGGGCTTACCGCGAATGTCCAGTGAAGCAGCGTGTCGGTTTCCGACATTATATCGCCGATGTAAGTTGACCATTCCCCGGATATCATCGTCAAACAGCTATCCGCCAAATCTCCAAAATCGATGGTAACACGCGAATAATAGGCGATTTCCATTCGGTTAAACAGGCTAACAAGCGCGGAAAATTCGAAATAGCCGATGCTGTCGCAACCGGCGCACTCGATCGGCTCAAATTCCGGCTCGACGACGAGATGATGCGGGATGGGCCATTGCGTCCGCCACATATTATTCTCCTCCCAATGGCGGTTTGAGACATCCGCCGAGAGAAGCCCGAGGTGGTCGTCAACGTTTTCGTAATAGTAGCTCCCCGTATTCCACAGACGGCGGATACAAGTCCAGTCGTCGTCGTCGCCGTAGATATAAATACCTCTTGATGTAGCAGAATACCCGCCGCGATATGTGCTGACCACGAACTCGGCATGGCAGTCGTTATCGACATCCGCGATAGCGACCCAGCGCGACGGTTCCGGCAGATAGCTGCCATTGAAATCATCGAACGTGGCCCAAAAATAACCTGATCGACCGTCGAAAACGATAAACTCCCCTGCCATATTGTAGCTGCAAAGGTCTGGAGCGCCATCGCAGGAGAGATCGGCGGCGGACATGGAGATGATCTCGCCATTGTCGAATGGGGGCGTCTGCCAGAAAATCGTGCCGTCGCTGTGGATCACGGTGACGATGCACTGCGAGCCGGTCGGAGTATGGTTCACCGCAAATGCAATCTCCGGCTCGGGTGTTGAAATATCGAAATTGGCAATCACCGGGCATTCGTAATGCTGGTAGGCCGTGCTGGTCGCATTGATCGTAATCAGGCTATCCTCGAGGGTTCCGTCGGCGGAGTAGGCACGTAGGTTGTAATCGTAGATGCCGCTGCCTTCTACCCATCCGCAAACAATCTCCGGCTGTCCGTCGAGGTCGATATCGGCGATAGCCGGAGGCCCGCCGAGCGCGCGCCATAACTCGGTCCCGACATCGTTCCACACGACGATCTCGACATCGCCGGAACTGCCCCCCGTAACCGAAGCGACGAGTTCGTTCCTGCCGTCGTAGTTAATATCGCCGCAATACATCGATGCGTAGCTTCGCTTTGCGCCAGTATTCATGCGGAACTCCTCGATACCAGTTGCGCCGTCGATAACCACTATCTCGTTCATATAACCGCCACTGTTCTGCTGGCTTATTACCTCGATTTCGCCGTCGGTGTCGTAATCCGCGAGAAGGACTTGATGCCCGGCATTGTTATAAAGTTCTCCGCCGACATCGAGTGCCCATTCGACCGAACCGGTAACACCATCGAGGCAAACGACCCCCACGCCACCGGGCAAATCGAAATAGACATCGAGGACGACCTCCGGGACTCCGTCGCCATCGACATCGCCAATAGCCGGATCGAAACAATTGCGACCACAGCGAACGTGCCAGAGCGTATCCACCGCGCCCAATCCGCTAACCCGCACGGCGGTGACATAACCGCTCGAACCGTCCTCCTTCACAGTGGTTATCACGATCTCCGGGTCGCCGTCGAGGTCGATATCGCCGACCACCGGGCTGCCGGGGATGTCATCCCCGGTATTGAAAAAAACCTCGACCCCCGGCATGGCGAAAAGCGGTAGCGCAATAATTGCAAATAAAATGATAAGGTTTCTCTTTTTCATCTTTTCCTCCCTGGTTTCGCTTTTCAGCGTTTCCATTAAACAACTTTTCAAAATCGTGCCTATTCAAATATGATAGGTTAATTTCGTTAGGTCAAGTCAAAACCGCAAACCCTCGATATAGTATGTGCACAGCCTCGTAGAAGTCCTTTGGGACGACGGTGCAGCAACTCCCAAATGGGCGTTTTATTATTTCGGCGCTCTGCGTCGTTCTACTTCCATTTGCTTATCAATATAATATACCCTTCGTTTTTGCACAAGGATTTATTATGCGTTCGGAGCTATCGCCTCCGGCTTTTCCTCCCGAACGAGATTTACCGGGAGCCGCTTATCATAAAGGGGGCGCGTCAGGCCGACCCAGTCGAGGACGGAGATGTCGGGCCGCGCGAAATATCGGATCGCGCCGATCTCGCCAGCGCAGATCGTGGAGCTATTCGGAAGGTGAATGTTAAGCCATTTCGTGATCGTGGCGTATGTTTTCTCGCGCCGAGCGTAAGTAGTGTCCCGGTATTCCTCCATTTTTCGATAACCATAATCTATGGTTACGGCGGTCCATAGAACCAGAAGCAATACAGGCACGATCTTGCGCATCGAGTGGTTTTCTATCGATCCGATTGCTCGAACGACACCGAATCCACACAGCAGATAAATTCCGATTATCGGCGGAAGGAAATACCAAAGGAATAGCGCGGCGTATGTCTTCCCCGTGAGCGTGAAGACGATGATATATACGGCTGCGAAGGCTGCTATCGGAATAATTTTCTTAAATTTTCCTTTAATCGAGAAATATATTCCCGCGATGAAAAGCAGCGGAATTATCCATTGCGGCGGTTCGCCGAAGACGAACGGTTCCGCTTTGCCGATAGCGGTTTTTATGAATTGAATGGCGATCTTGCCCGCGCCGATATGCCACGGTTTATCCGGGAAAGCGGCTTTGCGGAGGACGCTCACCGGCACGGGACTGCCGAAATATGCTATCGCTCCGGCGAAATAGACGATGAGCAAAATCGAAGGCGCTATTAGCTGAACCGCTTTCAATCGAATATTCCGGTCGAAGATTATCCATACGAAAACGAATGCGATGAGAACGAGATTGTCGATTCGTATCCAGACGGCGACTGCGGCCACCGAGAGCGCCGCTCCCGGTTTTTTTCGACAAGAAAAAGAAGGCTCGCGCATATCGCGGCCATCGACAGGGCGATCTCCATCCCACCGAAGCTGGTGACGATTAAAGGAAGCGATGATAAAATTAATATCGCAGCGATAGAACCGGCCTATGCGCTCCTGAAGACTGATTTGCCGAGCCTCGTGACGATAAGCGCCAACGCGATTTCCGAGAGCAGACCGAGAATGAAAAGCCCGAAGATGCCGTCAATGCCAATAGCGAGAAGAGCGGCATTGAGAAGCGTCCAGAGGACTGTGGTGACGGTGAAAACCCTTTCGCCGATATTGTGCACAATCCCATTTTCGGCAGCGAGATTTTTCGCGACATGCGCCGTGATAAATGCGTCGTCGAGGATCGGCGCCGGAAGGAGTGCCCGAAGCAGGATAACCAATAGGATAGGCAGCAGATAGGGCAGGAATTTTTTCAATCTAATTTCTTTTTGAGAGTGCCGACTCGACCTCGACGATGTCCGCCTCCGTATCGACCCCGATTAGCCCCGCCGCAGCCTCTATCTCGATGCAACGGATCGTACGTCCGTGTTCGAGGACGCGAAGCTGTTCGAGTTTTTCGATACGTTCGAGAGGCGTCGGTTCGAGTTTTGTAAAATCCATAAGCGCGTGGGTTTTGAATGCGTATATCCCGACATGTTTCAGGTAATCGACATTGCCTTTTCCATCGCGGTCGAATGGGATTTTCGACCGGCTGAAGAATATCGCGTCGCCGTGCCTATCGACGACGACCTTGACCTTCGAGGGGTCGTCGATATCGCGTCGCCGTGCCGGCGCGATGATCGTTCCAATAGATTGCCCGCTATCGACAAATCTATCGAGGAATTCGTCGAGAATCCCTGCGGTCAACAGCGGCTCGTCCCCCTGTATATTAACGACATAATCGGGTCGCTCGGCGGGATATGTGTTCATGATCACCTCTGCGATCCTATCCGTGCCGGAGGCGTGCTTTGGGTCGGTCATTATGCTTTCCGCACCAAATTCCGCCGCAATGGCCGCGATGCGCTCGTCGTCGGTAGCGATAATCGTCCTCGATATCGATTTCGATCCATCCGCAGCCTCCCAAACCCATTGAATTAGCGGTTTTTCCGCTATGATTCTTAGCGGCTTGCCCGGAAGGCGCGTCGATCCGAACCTCGCCGGAATCAGCGCCCAAATCGTTTTTTTCACGATCCTCCCTTTTAGTTCGGCCTTTTCGGGGGGGCGTCGGGGCCACGCGGCCTACCGCGTGGCCGCCGTCGGGTCGCAAGCCTATTTGCTATGCAAAGACGCCATTTTCTCGAAAAGATATTTTGACCCACGGTGATCGTATCGAAAGATTGCGACCCGACGTCCTGACGAGCCTATCGGCTCGTCAGCCGACGCCCCACTTCACCTTCAAAAATCTCGTTTTATTCCGTCTTGCGGAATCTATTATTGTCGGATAAACTCGATACTATCGGGAACCGTGAAAACATCGCCGGGGTCGTCGAGTAGGACGTTATTAAAAATAAAAATGGTCGTATAGTCGAAGACATCGTTCCATTGTATTTTTTGTGGGATAAAATTTCTGTCGAGTTCGGCGGCGAACGAGACGATATTCCCCGATCCACCCGATCCGCCGAGAGTAAATCCGCTGTCATAGCTTTCGAGCGCGATCTCGAATTCGGCTCCGAGCTTCCCAATAAGCCTTTCGATATCCGAATATACGAAATCGCCCATTTCGGAAAACATTCCGACATCGGAACCCGCGCTGTGGGTGTATAGCTTACCATCGATATAGAGAATTAGATCGCTTTCGGTGCGGAATATGGCATTCGGTTTGCGAATGCAGATTATACCATCCTCGATCACTGTGTCGATGTGGGAGATGCTTATCTGCGAGATGTCTGCGGACAGGGCGTTTCTGTCGGCCCACGCCGTAACGAGTGAATCGATAGGAATGGCGAATGTTGCGACAGAAAGTATTAGTATTAAGAAGAAATATTTCATATTATAATAATAGTTCTTTTTTCTAAATTTTACAAGGCAAAAGCATGGCGGATGAGGATCGATAGTGTCCGTAATTATTAAAGCGCCGGCCAAGATAAACATATTTCTCGAGATTCTGAGCGCACGCCCGGATGGTTTTGCGGAGATACGCAGCCTTATTCAGGCCGTCTCGCTCTATGATATTATTCGCGTGGAGCGCGCCGAATCCGGTCTCACGCTGGCTTGCAGCGACAGCGATGTTCCCCTCGATAGCAGCAATACGGTCGCCAAAGCGTGGGCGCTCCTTTGCGGTGTTCTTGGAAATGAATTCGGCGCGATAATCGATATTCGGAAAAATATCCCGTTGGAAAGCGGCCTCGGTGGCGGAAGCTCCGATGCCGCCGCCGCTCTCGTCGGGATGTGCCGTGAATGGGGAGTCGATCTTTCGAGGAGGTCATTGGCGCAGATAGGCGCTGCGATCGGCAGCGACGTCCCGTTTTTTTTCGGTTCGGGAAGCAGCGTCGTCGAGGGGCGCGGCGAGATCGTTCTCGATGTCCCCGCCAAACTCGATTACGCTATCCTTTTAGTAAAACCGCCATATGGCATGAATACCGGCGATGCTTATTCGATTGCGAGAAAAGCCTTGACAAATAATGATTTGACAAATAGCTTTAAACGTTTAGATTATTCGGCGGAAATAACGAGACTTGCGGGGCGAGGGAATGCGCTCGAAAATTCCCTGTTTAAGATTCACCCCGAAGCTATGGAGATAAAGAAAAGACTTATCGAAGCCGGCGCTCGTTTTGCGGCCATGTCCGGAAGTGGAAGCTCGTTTTTTGGGATTTTCGATAGTATAAGCGGCGCCTATAAGGCACGGTCGGCATTCGACGATATGTGGAACGCCGCTGTCGAGCCGGTCGGAATAACTTTTTTTGAATAATCCCATGGGGTGTCGGCAAGCGGCTAAGCCAACGGATTTTGGGTCCGTCATTCGGAGGTTCGAATCCTCCCACCCCAGCTTATTTCGATCGTTTCGATAGGAAATGAAGTATAGAAGAACAAAATATAGAGGAACAAAGTGAAGAACCTGCAACTGATAATCGGAAGGGCGAATCCCGCTTTGGGTTTGGATATCGCAAAACATCTCGGTGTCGAGCCGTGCAGGACACGGATCGGTAATTTCGCCGACGGCGAGATTCGGTTCAAGATCGAAGAGGATATCCGCGGCAAGGATGTATTCATCGTCCAACCGACGTTTCCGTCCGCCGATAACCTTCTCGAACTCTTGATTATGATCGATGCCGCAAAGCGGGCCAGCGCGAAAAGGATTACGGCGGTGATCCCCTATTTCGGCTATGCACGCCAGGATCGAAAGGACGAGCCGAGGGTTCCTATCACGAGCAAGCTCATTGCGAATCTTATCGTTAGCGCCGGCGCTGACAGAGTCCTTACTATGGACCTCCATGCCGCGCAAATACATGGTTTTTTCGATATACCCACCGACCAACTTGTCTCGGATAACCTCTTTAAGCGGCATATCAAAATGGGTATTATCGAAAAACTCGACGAGGAAGACCAAAAAAATGTCACCATCGTCAGTCCCGATATCGGTGGGGTTAAAAGGGTCGAAAGCCTCGCTTCGCGACTGGACCTTCCAATAGCGGTTATCTATAAAAAAAGAAAAAAATCTACTCTTGAACCGAAGGCATTGAAGATCGTCGGCGATGTGGCCGGGAAAACCATCATTATCCTCGACGATATCATCGATACTGCCGGCACGATGAAACAGGCTTGCCTCAAACTCAAGGAGGAGAAAGCCGGAAATATCTATATTTGCGCGACGCATCCACTGCTTTCCGGCCCCGCGATGCAGCGCATCGACGAATCGGGAATCAGCGGCTTAACTATTACAAACACAATCCCATTGCCGGAAAAGAAGGAGCGCGATTACATCAAGGTAATCGGCACCGGGCGATTCTTTGCTATGGCAATCCACAATATTCATTTTGAAAAATCAGTTTCCATTCTCCTATATGAGGACAGCGCCCTGGACCTCTGGGAGAATTAATCCAAGACCGGGAGTCAATTATGCAGATATTAACTTTGCAAACCGAGATGAGAAGAGAGATCAGCAGCAAAAGCGTATTGAATAAGATGCGTTTAGGTGGAATAGTTCCGGGTATAGTTTATGGTTCCGATCAGGAACCGGAAAATCTCGAGTTTAACGAGCACGACCTGAACGTTTTTCTCCATAAAACAGGCGAATACGCAATCGTCCAGCTTAAAATAGGGGAAAAAAGCTCGACGCTCGCGGTTATTGCCGATATTCAATATCACCCAGTTACGGACCGCATCCTTCATGTCGATTTCAAACGCATCCCACGGGATAAACCGGTCGAGATCAAGGTGTCGATCGAGTTTGTCGGGGATTCGGTAGGAGTCCGTTCCGGAGGGCTGTTCATGCCCCGGTTCCACGAGCTTAAGATCAAGGCTTTGCCCGATGAGGTTCCCGATAAGATCGAGATCGATATCACCGATATCGATTTCGATAACGCACTCCACGCGAGGGATCTCGTTATGCCCGAGGGGGTCGAGCTTCTCCACGAACCGGAACAGACCATCGTAACCATTATCAAGCCTCGCGGTGCCGAGGAAGAAGAGGGCGAAGAGGAAGAGCTCGAAACGGCCGAGGGTGAAGAAGAGGTTTCCAAAGAGGTTAAGGAGAAAGAATAACTTTTATAAGATTGAAATCGGTCTTTTTTCTTTTATGTCTGCTGTCTTTTGCGATTGTCGCTCAAGGGCTGTCCGATCAGCAATTTGTGCCGCCCGAGTTGAAAAAGCAGTATGATCAGTATCTTAAGGAAAAGCAATCCCCGATGCTTAGCCGGGAAATACCGTCCTACGAGACGCCGCCGATCTTCGACGACGGAGACACTTTACTGTTCGAGAAGAGAGAGTTCGAGGAAGAAGAGAGGGTCCCTCGAGAGGTCGAAGCGGTTTCGTTCTTCGATCATATAATTATCGAGGGAGATACCGTTCAGAGTATTAAAAAAGCTGCTCCCGAAGACCTCGAATTCTTCGGTTCCGATTTTTTTAAGAAAAGAAGCAATAAGATTACATCACATGCGCCTGTTTCGGGCCAATATGTCGTCGGCAATGGAGATAATCTAATCGTAAGCCTTTGGGGAAGCGTCGATTACGAGTATAATCTAACGGTCGATCGCGATGGCAAGGTGTTCATTCCGAAGGCCGGAACCGTTTCCGTTTCCGGTCTTAGTATGACTGCGGTCCAAAATGCGATAAGAAAAACACTCGAAAGGATATACAGCGATTTCGAGGTCGATGTTACGCTTGGTAAGGTTCAAGGTTCGACGGTCTTCGTCGTCGGCGAGGCCGCCAGCCCCGGAACATATTCCTTTCCCGGAATGGCCCATGTAATAGAAGCTCTGGTTGTTTCCGGCGGCCCGAACGAGTTCGGTTCGTATCGAAATATTCAGGTTTATCGTTCCGGGAGGATCGCCGGAACATTCGACATGTATGATTTCCTCCTCGATGGTTCCTCCGATGGCGGAGTTCAGCTGGCCAATGGCGATATCGTTCAGATCCGGCGGCTCGGGCCTACGGTAAAAATTCGCGGTCGTGTCCGAAGGCCTGCGATTTACGAGATCGACGACGAGGTTTCCATCGGCGATGTTCTCGATCTCGCCGGCGGAGTTCTTCCCGATGCCCATATCGAGGCTGCGATCATCGATCGAATTGACGGCGGCGTTCACATGATCGTCACGAAGGATTTCTCCGATAGCACGGACCTCGCCGAACCGTTGTTCGACAGCGACGATATCTCGGTCTTCCCGATAAAGATGTATAGACAGAACATGGTTATCCTTAAAGGTCAGGTCGTCCAACCCGGTTCGTATGGTCTTCACGATTCTATGCGCATCTCCGATCTCTTGATGAATGGAGATCAGCTTCTTCCCGATGCATACCGTCGCCGCGCCGATCTTGTGCGTCTTCTTCCCGATAGAACGAAGGAGATTATCTCTATCGATATGGATTCCATTTTAGCAGGGAAGCACGAGGATCTATTGCTGAAAAACGAAGATTTGATCGTCGTATATAGCATATGGGATATCAAGGACAAGGAATTCGTTTCGATATACGGTGCCGTGCGCAGTCCCGGCAAGTTCGAGCTATTCAAAAAAATGCGTGTTTCGGATCTTGTTTTCGAGTCCGGCGGTTTCACGCCGAGTGCATTTGCCGAGAAAGCCGAGATCGCACGGGTTAACCCCGGCGAACCTACGAAAATTATAAATATCGATCTGATCGAGGCCATGAAAAGCCCTGGCGAAGAAGATGACGTCGAGCTTTGGCCATATGATATTCTCTTTATTCGGGATGTCCCGGAATGGAAGCTTCAGGATGTGGTGTCTGTTACTGGGGATGTTAAATTTCCGGGGAAATATGCGCTCGAAAGTCAAAACGAGCGGCTCTCGGATGTTATCGAACGCGCGGGTGGATTCACAGAGGACGCATTCGTCGCCGGTGCTGTGTTCATAAGGCCTCGCCTATCCGAGGAGATAAAGAACCGCAATCTCGAGAGTATCGTTCAACAGACCCAGGAGGCGGTCCTCGATTCCGAGGGAAATATCGTTATGGCACCGTTTCTATTTTTATATCAAACAGACCAAATCTCCAGGATTATCATCGATATGGAGAGGGTAATGGAGAACAAGCTCGAGGATGATGTGATTTTGGAAGGTGGCGATTCGATAAATATTCCAAAGACGCCCACAGGTGTGAACATTCTCGGAATGGTGGCATCCAACGGAACGATTCGGTGGATCCGAGGCAAGAGGATAAGTTATTACATCGATCGGGCAGGTGGCTTGACACGAAACGCAGATGCTGGCGGAATTCGTCTGGTAAAGGCGAACGGCAAGGTCGTCAAAGCCTCGCTGAGGACGGGCAGTATTGAGCAGGGGGATGCTATCATCGTTCCGCAGCGTCTCAAGAAGAAGTCCGATTGGATGAGCGTTTTAAGCGAGGCTGTTACCATTGTTGGCGGACTCGCTACCTCGCTATACATACTTTTGAACATATAATATCCCATGGATTTACCAAAAGAGATGGATTCCCGCTTTCAGCAATACACTCGCCTTCTTATTCGAAGAAGAAGGCTTTTCTACCTCGCTATAGGGCTGCCCTTGATTTTCACGATCTTATTCACGACGATCTCACCGCCTTCGTTCGAGGCAATATCGAGACTTCTGCCGACATCCGAGGCATCGAGCATGGGTGTGGTCGGGATACTGACCGGCCTCTTCGGATCGGGGGGCGCCTCTTATCAGGATGGCGCTCCAGGTTCATTCCTTTACAACGATATCCTTCAATCGCGAACGGTGATAGAAAGCGTTCTCAACGAGGAGATCGAGTTCATCGACCGAAAAGGGAAAAAGCATCGAGGAACGATTCGCGAGTTGGCTGGATACGGGTTCGGCACGGAGGGTGTCGAAAATTTTCGCGGTTCCAATTCGGTCCGTATGGACCTCGAAAACGGCGTGATCACGATCAACAGCAAAGCTAAAGACCCAAATCTGGTAGCGATTGTAGTGAATACATGGGTAAGCAAGCTCGACGATTTCAATAAAAATGTCAGAATTACGCAGGCGGGCGAGAACGTGAGCTATCTCGAATACCGCCTCGCCGAGAGTAAAAAAGAACTCGATTGGATGAGCGATTCACTGGTGACTTTCTTAAGCTCCAATCGGGGCTATCCATCCTCGACAAATCCTCGTATCGAGAGCATCGTCCGGGAATTGAATAACCAACGCGACGTCAAAGAACAGGTCTATCAGCTTCTTTCCGAGGAGTATGAGATGGCCAAGCTCAACAAACAGAAGACGACACCTGTAATATCCATCCTCGATAAAGCGGTGCCCCCTACCAAGGAGGCCGGTCCGAAGCGTATTCCGGTTTTCATCTTTTCGTTCTCATTTGCGATGGTTATCCTTATTATCTCTTTAACTATCCTCGAGTCCAGCGACCCGACACCCTCCGAGATGCCGGTTTCATGGCGCGAAATAAAGGATAGTCTCGCCGTCGATTCTCGCGCACTGCGGAATATTTTCAGGAGAAAGATTGAGCGAAAACACACCGGATAGCGCCTGCAAAGCAACTCGATTGGTCTATGCCGGGTTATTTGTTTGGTCGCTTCTGGGTGCATATATAGCGGTTTGGTTCAAGCCGAAGATCGTTATTCCTTTTCTTGGAATCACTGCGATCATATTGACGATTATCCCTTTTGAGATGATTTTTTTTGGGTCGGTCATCCTCGGGTTGGCTCATAATCCCACTTACGGCAACATCTTCGAGTTAAGTGTCGGCGGTTTCAATCTGTGGTTGCTCGAGTTATTCATCGGGTTCCTCTTCATAACGATGATTATCGAATTTATCACCAAGAAGGGGAAATTAAAGATCACACCGATGTTCGTGCTTTTTGCGCTGTTTCTGTTGAGCACAGTTGCCCAGACGATTCGCGGATATACGCTCGGATACGCCGTGAATGAGCTGCGTGGCAGCCTTCGGAACTCCCTGTATCCAATCTTAATTATTCCGATATCATTCTATTTCTCGGCGGGAGGCACAGTAAAAAGATTCATCAAGGTGCTTTTCATCGGATGGATAGCTTCGATAATCATATATTTTATGATCTATTTCGGAATCTTTTTTCAAAGCCAACAGAATTTTGTGGGAAGACTTCTCTGGCCTCCAGTGCATAATCTGTTATGCTTTTTTCCAATACTTATTGTGCTTCTTTTATCTAAGGATGTCAAACCTAAAGATATGATGTCATATGTTGGGATACTTATTCTTTCTATGATGTTGATTGTAATGACGCAGTCCCGGTCCATTATTGGCACCATCTCCGTGGAATTTCTCATGATTGTTCCGATTATCGCCTATACTCGTCCACGGGGTAAGCGTTTAATCTTTGTCTTTAATTCCTTCTTGATAATGGCCGCTGTCGTTGCCATTGGAGTCCTATTATTAAAGCTGGCCAAAGGGGACGAATTTGTTTATCTGGTCAAAAATATGACGGATCGCTTCAGGGGGCTTATAGCATGGCGAAGGGATATGGCGATTGGATCGCGAAGGTATCAAATCTATGAATCGCTCAAGATTCTGCAGGGGAATTGGATTATTGGCAGGGGGGTAGGATTCGAATGGTATTCTCTATTCACTTATGGAAAATCGAGAATAGATAGTTTATATTTCATGATCTTCGGACATCAGGGCATGATCGGTATGGTTTCGTTCCTCGCTATTTACGCTCTCTGGATGCAAAGGAGTATCGCGCTTTTTATGCATCTACGGATTTTCGGGGATCGGCTTATTCGTGCCTTTATTATCGCTCAGCCGCTGTTTATAATAAACGTCCTCGTGTCAGGAATTGCCCAGCCCGGTGCATATCTGCTGCCCCCGCAAGAGATCATGATCGTATGCTGCGCGATGATTACAGAATATTTATACAGGGAATATCGCAAAAGCAAAACCGATAAAAATGGCGTCGTAAAGCCGCTTGTATCCGTTTCATAACGGCGAGTTTTGGCAATGATGTTATCTATGGCAAGTAATATGCGGGGAAAGAATTATACTTCTTTAATGTATCGGGTGGCTTTTTCGTGGATTTATCCAAAGGACGAAATTTACAATGACAAATAGGACAAAAATACTTGTGACCGGTGCCAACGGAATGATGGGTTCCGATATAATCCCGATTCTCGGAAGGGAGTTCGATTTGTTACCGACAGACATCGAAGAGCTGGATGTTTGTTCGCAGGAAGATGTCCGCCGCACGATGCGCGAGTTCGGGCCGGATTGGGTGCTGCATTTGGCCGCGATGACCGATCTCGACCGATGCGAGGTCGAGCCGAAAAAAGCGGAAGCCGTCAATTCCGATGGGACAAGAAACCTCGCGAAAGCCTGTTTCGAGTTCGGTGCGTCCATGATCTATATATCGACATCCGGGGTTTTTTCCGGGAGCAAAAGAATACCTTATACCGAGGACGACATTCCAAAGCCGCGAAATATCTATGGTCTGACAAAATTCGAGGGCGAGCAGGCGGTAAAAAGTATTCTCCCGAAGGAGAAATGGCTTATTCTTCGGGCGGGATGGCTTTTTGGTGGAGGGCCTCGAGATAAGAAATTTGTCGGGAAGATATACAAAATAGCCTCGCAAAAAGGCTCACTGCAAGCCGTGAACGATATTTTCGGTTCACCGAATTATACTATGGACATCGGGCGACTGATGGGCTATCTTATAAAAAACCATTTGATCGGTGTTTATCATGTCGCCAACGAGGGATGGACGAACCGTTTCGAGATCGCCAGGGAGGTCGTTCGACTCGCTGGGGTCGATTGCGTTGTTGAACCGGTACCCTCAACTTATTTCAAAACCACAGCGCCGCGTCCGCCGATGGAAGCGATCGAAAGCATCAAGCTTGGAGCGATCGGATATAATATGAGACCATGGAAGGAAGCCCTCGCCGAATACGTCGAGCGACTCGCCAAATGAGGATTGCGATTTTAGGAATAAGGGGAATTCCGGCCCACTACGGTGGGTTCGAAACCAATACCGAGGTCACCGCGACCGGATTGGCCGAACGAGGTCACGAGGTCTTCGTCTATTGCCGTGGATTCCGCAAAGGACGACCCAGGATATGGAAGGGTGTCCATCTTAAATATCTCCCATCGATCGAATCGAAAAACCTATCGACGATAAGCCATACATTCCTCTCGGCGATTAGCTGTAGCTTCAAGCGTTTCGACGTCGTTCACCTTTATAATGTCGGAAATGCCTTTCTTATACCGATGCTGAGGCTTTTCGGCAAAAAGGTCATCATCTCCGTCGATGGTGTCGAATGGCGGCGCAAAAAATTCGGTGTTTTCGGCAGCACCTGGATGCACCTTTCCGAAAAGCTTGCGAAATGGTTCGCCAATAATATCGTCGTAGATTCCATGAAGGTCGGCGATTACTATCGCAACCGATACGGTGCCGATTCGGTCTATATCCCCTATGGTAGCGTTGTCCGGGACGGTCTGAACACCGGTATCCTCGATAAATTCGGTCTCGAAAAAGGGAGATATCTCCTTTTTGTCGGAAGATTTATCCCCGAAAAGGGAATCGACAACCTTTTGAAGGCATATTCCGGAATACGAACCGACATGCCGCTCGTTGTGGTCGGCGATAACCCATACGACCCGGAATACGTCGAGCTTCTGAAATCCAAAGCGCCACCCGGAACGGTTTTCCCCGGAGCGATTTATGGAAAAGAAGTAACGGAATTATACAATAAATCCTACCTATTTGTGAGTCCCAGCGAGCTCGAGGGAACGAGCCCGGCGCTTCTCGAGGCGATGGGGGCCGGAACGTGCGTAGTGGTCAACGGCATACCGGAGCAGCTCGAAACGATAAGCGATGCCGGTATATATTATAAGGTAAGCGATTTAAACGATCTCACGCGGAGGGTTCAACAGGTTATCGATAACCCGGAAATCAGAAATGAATACGCATTGCGTGCGCGGGAAAGGGTTCGGAGATACTACCGTTGGGACAGGATTCTCGATTATTATGAAAACCTCCTCGCCAATGTCGTCGGCGCTGGGGTCCCATGTTACGAAGCCAAACTCGCACCATTCGATATCGGTTGTCGCGAAAAGACCGCCGCGTCGGATACTATGTGATGTTCGACCGTCCGATTAATTCTATCGCTGATAATGCTATATCTCGCTGTGGAAATCGCAGCTTTTTTTAAAAATGGGATTTTAGATTTCGATATGCCTCGAAATTTTAATGGACATATATTTCTCGCGATAATCGCGATCTCGATATGCGCCGCGACCGTTTTTTCCGATGAGGGGCGTGCGATGGCCGAGTCGTGGCCCGTGCTCGATGGTTTTCGGGAACTCGAGCTTCGTGGATATGTGCCGCTGCAACCGAATGTGTGGCCATTGCGGTCAGGGCGCATGATCGCGGCACTGCCCGATAGCGCGGTCGATTCGGCGGCTCGCCTCTGGACGGGCGAACTGCGTCGCTGCCTCGAATCCGCGCGCGTTCCGCAGGATACAATCAGCTTCATCGTCGAGCCGGGGATTGGGGGGGTCTTTAACGATCCGCGCGATCCCGACGATCTGTTATATCCGACACTTCGTCTCGGTGGCGGGATGCGAAAGGGTGTTGTAGAAGGTTTTGTAACCTATAAGGTCAATCTCCGATGGGCGTTCGAGGATAATTATCGAGGTCGTCAATGGTCCGGTTTCGCCGGAAGACCGGATCAGGTATATCTTCGCGTCGATGACGATGAATGGGGTGTGCAGTTCGGCAAGGATCATATTTCATGGGGAGAGGGTTTAGTTCTGGGCAAATCACACGCTTCATTCGACCGCATAGACTACGAGTTCGAGGCCGGAAAGTTTCGATTTGCGGGTTTTACCGGATGGCTCGACGCAATCCAATACAGCCGTCAGGTCGGTGATGAACGGATTTACGATTTAGCATTTCGATACCTTTCCGGCCACCGGCTCGAATTTCTTTCTCGGCATATCAGCGTGGCTATGTATGAGGTTATTCTCTATGGTGGGGTTGGACGACCTTTCGAGGCGATATACGCCGTCCCGTTCTGCTGGTATCACGCCGAACAGTTGAATCGGTATCTCGACGATAATACATTCATTGGCGGCGATTTTCAGGTGCTTTTCGCACCGGTTCGGTTATCGGTGGAATTCATGGTGGACGATTTGCAGGTCGAATCACAATCACAAGATGACGAGGAGCCACCGGAGATCGGATTCGCCGCTCAGGCCGATGTCGGCGCTACGATCTTCGACAGATGGCTGACTTTTACGGCACGATACGATGCGGTTACGAACTGGACATATAACCAGAATAATGAATGGAACCGTTATCTGTTCATGGAAAAGCCGCTCGGGAGCGAGCTTGGCAACGATGTGGACCAAATCGTCGCCGGCGCGAAATTTTTTGCGAGTCCAAAGCTCTCGATCGGCGCGAAGGCATTTTATAAGCGTAAGGGCGAGGGGCGAATAGATGCGCCGTGGTCGGAACCGTGGCTCGATATCGAGGGGGAATACACGGAGCATTTTCCAACCGGAGTTGTGGAAAGGACGACCGGAGTGAAAATAAATTTGGGGGGTAACGTGTGGCCATTTTGTTTTTGGGATGTCGATTTCGAATATGGCGATGTGCGTAACGAAGGCCACGAGGAGGGCGCGCGTTCAGATTATTTTAGGCTTGGCGTCTCGGTGAATGGATCGTTGTATCCATCGTTTAACATGAATTAACTATTTGTATTTCAACAAGTTATAATGTTACACAGAGATATTTCGTTAAGATTTTCACGGAAAGCTTTTCCTAATATGGGTTTAGGTGCTTAAAAAAAATTAGTTTTTTTGATTGACAATGAATTTTCATGGCGTATATTTACCTAAAGTCAATCCTCCGATGGCGGTAGTTTGTAGTTGTCGGAAGGGATATAGTTAAAATAATGCATGGACAGAAAAAAATGGGTTTATTTTATAAGCTCGGACGGTCCTTGTATAATTGTGCTTGGGGGATAAAAAAAAAGCCCTTGACACTGGCAAAGTAGGCATTTATTTTATTCAGAACCTGCCGGGAAACTGGCGGGAGATTTGTGTTTATTTAACAAGGTGTAATTTCGAGTTGTCCGCAAGCGGGCATCGCGACGATAAACGAGAAAATTAAATATCTTCAACCCTAAGGAGGTTACGTGGAAAAACTTTCCGCAAAGAAGATGAGTATGAAAACGATAGAAAATCAAACAAGAAGAAGAAAGGAGAAGGGCGTAATGACAAAGAACATAATTTGTATGGCCCTGATGCTAGGTCTTTTACTCTCCATTGGTGCGGTTTTCGCACAAGGGAGTGGAAGTGACTGGCAGTATTGTAATGCTTTCAACGTCGTGTCCCCCGAGGGCACGCCGGGTGGTCCGGCATATGGAACGGAGCTTCCGTCCTATTATACCACCGACTACTCGACCGTCTCCAGTTTCACTCCGGTCTCCCCGTGGAGACGCGGAGCTTATCAGTTGGTTGGTGACGTCGAAGAACCAGTTCGGATGGGCCACGATAATGTGGTTCTCCGCCTGGACATGCTTTCCGGCACCGACAATGTCGAGGTTCGTGGTATAACCTTTACAATTTGGGGTTCCCACGATTTCGATCCGAACGAGGATATCACCCCGCTTCTCCCGGATGACGCAGCGGCACAGTTCGCCGTCGATCCCACGGAAGGCGACACCCTCACCGGTGTTCAGTTCTACATCGATAAGGGCGCTTCGGCCGCTTCCGATGTCGATATTCTCGACAGAATCGACATTATGGGAATCGCGGAACAGATTTTGACGGTCGAAGACACCGTCTATCGCGATCCGTTCGATCCCACGGCTATCGATATTCTGACCCCCGAAAGGATGTGGACATTTGTCACGGCTTCCGGTGGTCCCTATCTCGGATGGAAAAAGTGGGAAGCCACTCTTTACTTCCGCGATGGTATCAATATTCCTTACGAAGGCACGTTCAACAGCGAGCGCTATGGCCTCGAATTCTACCGCATCTGGATCGCTCTTCAGATGGCCGGTTGCCACGAGTGCTGTGGTGAAGTGGATGTTACGAGATTCCCCGGCGACGGTGGTATCGAGGGTATTTCCAATTCGGATTCCTTCTTCATCGAGATCGCGGAGCGCAACGATATTATAGTATATCGTCGCCTCGGCGCGATTTACGATGCCGTCGATATGACCGCGACCCTCACCGACGTTGCCTGGGATAATTCCTATCCCGATCCGGCCGATGCAAGCCGTTGGTCTCGCAGCGAGATGATCAAGGGTTGGGACGAGATCGTTCCGTTCATCGCTAATCTTTATCCTCTCAACGAGGTCGAGACGAACGACTGGGAATCCGATATCCTCTGCGACGAGGAAAACGATTCCATCTTCACCGCCGACAGCGTTCAGCCGATCGCTACGGTGGCCTGGGACAAGGGAACCTGCGTTGACTCGGCCTTCATGGAGATTCGTTACATCAACGACGAATTCTATGGCCTGCCGTCTCCGTCGAACTTCCCCGGTCGCGTCGACTCCATCTCCTGGCACAGCCCGCTTGAGTATCCATATGATGAATACAACGGTGGGATTTCTGTTGGTTGGGAATGGAACATCAAGCATAACTGGCGCAATCCCGGCGATTGGACATGGTCCACCACCGGTTGGTCCGGCATGTCTAATACCTGGACAGAAGCTTTTGCTTCCGAGGTTTGCGGCGTAGATTGGTGCGGCAAGGATACCTTCCACGTAATGATCGGTGAGGACAGGATTGGCGACTGGATGCCTCCGTTCATCGACGGTGCGTATGTTCAGGTTACCTTCCGCGTATTCAGCCGCACGAACAACTTCCGTTATGATCGCCCCGGCGTTCTTTCGCCCGGCGTGATGAACGACACCGTTTGGACGTTCAAGGTTGACCTTTCCGGTCCGAATGCCGAACTTACATGCCCATCTGCCGAGGGTCACGACGGCGAGACGAAGGAGTTCAACTCCGCGCGTCGTTCCGAAACGATCGAGGGCGGCACAGTTTATTGGGCTTGGCTTGCGGATAGTCTTCCAACTTTGGAGATCGCCCTGACGGACGATTACCAGATGGTTCACGACACCGAGCATCACGGAATTACCCGCTGGGCGGGAGCTTTCGGTGGTGCAGGTATCAACTGGCGGGACTTTGAAATTACCTTCGCCATCGAACACTGCAATGGCGATTGGGATACGATTATAGTAGATCAATCCTACCTCGACTATGGTGTTTGGGTTGACGAGGAGAACAACGGCTACGACGCCACGATGTGGATCAATTTCGAGGAATTGATGTTTGCACCGTTCCAGTCCGGCGATTTCGTTTGGGTTCTTCTTACAGAACTCGTTGACGATCCCGACTACGGTCAGGGCAGCCAGGGTGGCGGCCCCGCAGATATCTATCCAACGGATAGCTGGGGTCCAACCGGCGGCGCCGATGGTAACTACGGCACGCAGAACACCGCGCTTTACGGCGACGATCATGTCCCGGTTATCTGGGAGGTCGTCGGTGTTGCTCCGGGTTACACCGAGTATCAATACGATACGCTTGCCGTTCTTCACATCGATCTCGAGGGTCCGACCGCTCCGGATACATTCTTCTATCCGCCGGACGGCTGGGTAACCTCCGACAGCTTCCAGATCGTTACATGCAACCTTTACGACCAGATCGGTTGTTCGGAGTTCGACGAGAACGTCGAGCTTTCCACTACCGACCCGCTGAGCCTATACAATCGCGTTTCCGGTATCTATTCCGGCAGCTCCGATGAAGAGGCTCGCATCTGCGTCAATCTCAAGGTTCGCGGTTGCGACGGCAGCTGGCATCCTTACTATCACGATCCCGCCTATGGCGGCAGCGTGCCCGACGGCCGTAACTTCTGCGTTGGCGAGCCCGATGCTATCGCGCTCGACATCACAAAGAAGTTCAACGAATGGGGCGTTAGGTTGACCTACGACCCATATCGTCGTATGCCGACTCAGGCTCACTTCCGTCCAGGCGACGAGGTTTGCGTTACCGTTTATGCTTGGGACAATGCCATTACGGATTGCCAGAGCGAAGACGGCACCGCTGGCCCGCTCGATGGTTGGGACGACGACAACGATCCGTGGCTCGGCGCTTATGACCTTTATTGTTCCGATGGAACGCTTGCTCACACGGTAGGGTGTGAGGTTCCGAGCAGGAACGAAGGTTACGATAGGCTCGACCCGGATTACCTATATTATACGGTCAGCCACATCGCTCGCTGGACATTCTATGTCGATTGCCACGCTCCGATATTCACGGATGCGGATCTCGGCGGAATGTGCAACGATACGTTGTATTATAAATTCAAGGACGTTTCTGCGAATGTTCATGGAATGTACTGCGACAATTATGTCGCAAAGATCGGCGAGATGCACGGCGCGATGGTCGAAGGTTGCGACATCGTTCTGACATTCACCGATACGATGACCATCGGCGGACCTTACACCGATGAGATCATATTCCAGGATCTCAAATTCGGCGAGGTTCATGTCGCTTATCACGACATTCCCGGTCGCGGATATCAATATTACTATGGGCAGCTCATTCCGGACCCGGACGAAGAGCGCGGCGCGATCCTGATGCTTTACGGCGACGGCACCGATGCCACGTGTAACTTCTTCCAGCCCCACGACAAGGTGGTCTGGGAGCTTTATGCCGGCGACAGCCCGGATGTTCCGTGGTATCCCGCTTCCGAGGTTTCCGTTTCCGGTGGTACCTACCGCTGGTGGCACACCTATGATCCGTATAGCTCGCCGACGAGCAGCTTCATGGCTTGGCGTTATGGCCGCAATGATTATACCGACATGAATGTCGATACTCTCGATGTCACTTACTGGCTCGACATTTACGACATGCACGACTGGTATAACCCGAACTGGGACCTCATTCAGGTTGACAGTTTCGAGGTTCAGGCCGAGACATGGCTTAACAGCGTAATGTGGTTCAACGACGGCGCATACGATGCCTATCAGACCGCTATGGATTATAACTATCCTCCCGATCTGACCGGTTTATACAATACGTTGTTTGCCGCATGGACCGGTTATTATGAGGATTGGGAACTCGTATTAGAAGAGGGCGATATAGAGGCCGCTTCCCCGATGGAAGCGAGCGATCCATATGTTGACTTCTATGCGAAGGACCTCAACTTCATGGTTGCAGAGATTTACACATGCACCGACTCGATTGTTTGGGAGTGTCTCCACGGCTCGACGCCGGACGATGACACGCTCACCGGTCGCGTTCCGCACGTCGTTATCAAACTGACGGACGCCGAAGGCGAATTCGTTTGGGCGATCGACGAATGGTATGACTGCGACTGCTCGCCATGCTTTATCAATTACTATCCAGAACGCACGGGTTGTGTCGATTGGGGCAGACTCCACGTCGGCCCGATCGATCAGGACAGCGTCTGGTTATATACTATCCGCAGGATAGACACACTCGAGACCGATCCCGAACTGGTTACCGATACCATTATCGGTTATCAGCACGGCGACGTCATCGATGTTGCACTTACATTCAACGTTCGCGAGCCGAGCGACTTCAGTCATGGATCGGGAGAATACACGAAGCATGTCTTCAACTGGATGTATCAGATCGACATGCAGGCTCCGACAGCCCTGTTCCTTGATCCAGATGGAACGACCGGTTACGAAGAGGTTAACTGCAATCTCGTCCACGATTCCAACAACACCCTCAGGCTGAGGCTTCACAACGTATACGACGAGAACGTCGGTTGTGCCCCCGGTCTTACAGTGGCTCCCGGCTGGTCGTCCATATGGCCGATTCCGGCCGTCGATCCCGCCACCGATTGGGTGAAGTATCTATATGGAACATCGGTCGACGAGGATGCTGGCATGGTTTACAATCCCGGCACCGAGCCTTACTACTATTGGACGAACGATGGCTACAACGTTCACAACTGTGCACGTGAAGTCATGGTCGCCAATTGGATGGCGCTCGGTATTGGAATCAACATCTATCACGGTCTCGACAGGGCCGGCGCGATGCCGACCCCCGTTACGACCACGGTCGAGAACGATACCATCTTTATCGCTGACAGCATCTTTGCCGAAGCGGTCGTTCAGGACCGTTTGGGCAACACGAAGCTCGTTACGAGCCGCAAGACCGGACTCGACAACGGACTTCCCGAGGTTAAGGGCTTTGCGCTCGGAACCATGGTTGCTGAAGTTATCGGCACCGATTCATTGGGCGATCCGATATACGGCGATGTTGCACTTACCGATTGGGACGATGATCTATTCAAGCTGCCGTGGGATGTTCCCGATCAGGATAGTATCGTTGGTATCTATAACTTCTCGGATGTTTGCACCGTTATCGTTCGCCTTTGGTTCAACGACAACATGGACATGCGTGAAGCCGATCACCTTTACGGTCATATCGTTCGTTTCCAGCCGGATGGTTGGACGCACTGGTTCCCGGTGCTTCCTATGGAAACCGTCGGAGCCGGCAGTGGTGGATTGCACTATCCGCTGGCCCAGTATTATGTCGATTATCGCGACATAGAGATGGTTTATCCCGGCTCGTTCCGCCCGGCTCCGGGCAGCGATGAGGCCCCGACAATGCCTGGTTCCGCCGAGTCTTACGACGATGGTTGGAATTCCGACAGAGAGTGGATCGGTTACATGGTTCTCGCCGGTGGCGGAGCTATGGACGGAATCGGCAAACTTCGCGTTCAGGGATTCGACGATAATGCCAACAACTACATGATGGCTGTCGAATATCCGATCCGTGTTGTAACTGGAATGCCTTGGGGCATCACTGTCGAGTGGCCGCGCGTCGATGAATACGACACCGCGCCGGAAGACATGAATGTCTTGTCCGGTTGGGGCGTCTCCGACGGAGACCTCGAGGACTCTACTCGTTGCTCCTATACCGAAGACCCGCGCGAACATTCGGTCACCGGTTACTGGGACAATAGCCTTGCAGAGACCGATTCTGTTGTGTTCAAGTTATGGTGGAGTAATGAGCCATTCGATCCGGGGACGACCCTTACCGATGGCTATACATTCCACTGGGTCGAGGACAACATGTATTCGGAGAACATCTGGATCGATGGCGAAAACACGTGGATCGGAATTCCGACCGACGAGCTGGATATACTTCATGATTATTACACGGCTCTTGGCGGCGCTCCGACTCTGTATGCCAACAACGAGATGTACGTCTACATCTTGATGGAGGCTTACAGCAGATTCCGTCCGTCCGATCCGTTCCTATCGACGGTTAATCGCAACATCCGTATCGATAATAAGAGGGTCGAACCGACTATGACCTATCTCGGCGATGGCGAGGTTGTCCACGGCGATCACACTGTGCTCCCGTATGGATCGACCAAGCTGAAGCTTTGCTGGGGTGGCGATGACATCGATCAGTTCGACAAGATGGGCGTTTGGCTCCATAGTCTAATAGACGGTTCAAATTACTCACTCTATCCAGACGATGCGTTCGACGGTAACTTTGCCGAGATCGGCGTTAGCCCGCCGCTCTACTTCGATCCGACGGATTCGATAATCTGCTTAGAGTATGAAAATCCAGAAGGATTGCCGCCTGGAATGTGGACGGTTAGTTGGAAGGCGTTCGACGCGCTACACGTTGTTGCAGAATACGATGAAGGCGCGAGTACCGAATACTGGACATACTATCACACCGATTGCGAGTTCGACTTCTACGATTCGGACACGCTGACTATTCTCCGTCCTCCGTTTGTCGCTCGTGGCGACGATCTGGAAGACGCTCTTAGGTCCGTTGCGGGTAACTTCCCGACGGTCAATAATTCCGACGATATCTTACCGTGGTGGGATTCCTCCATGGAGCAAGAGTGGCCGGATTGGCCGACCTGGGGTTGGATCGATACCGATGCTATCGGTGCGATCGATACCCTGCCGGACTTCTATAGGCTGGACGAGTTCTTCCCGATCATCCAGTTGACGACGTTTAACAATCCGGATTACACATCCTCCGATCCTCTGATGCATTCTTACACAGAGGCCGGCGGTTATCCGGGCGACAGTCTTTACGTCGTTCTCGAGGTGCTCCCGACGGACATCAACGTTCAGGAAATTTACCTTAACCTCGCCGATTATTGGGGTGGCGACATCTCCGGATCGAACCCGGAAATCAGCGTCACGCTCGATAGCTCCGATATTTACACGGTTGGCGAGAGAAGCTTCTGGGTGTATAAGTGGACGGTGGACGATCAGGACAACCGTTACGACGGTCTGGTCAAGATTACCGCCACGGAGCACACATATAGCGATGTTAGCGAAAGCTTCCACGACTGGGATCATGTCGGATACCTGCTTCTCGATACATACGATCCTTCGTATGATGTCAGCATGTTGCGCGATGGTTCGACCGTTCCATGCCGTGCGATGAATACGATGGATTATCCTGAAGAGGAATATATCTGGGTCGTCAACGAGGGCCATTTCGACCTGATCTTCGATTGGGACGAGACGATCTTCGATCCGGCCGCAGACGGCGATCCCGTGTCCTACTATAACTATAGCGAATACGTCTATAGCCGCATGTGGGACATCATGAGGTTGACGATCGACGGAATGCCGATTTACGGCAGCTTCGACGATGCGAACGACCATCTTGAGTCCAGGCTCTGGGACGACGATCGCGACGATTACGACATCCATAACCTGTTCTGGCGTCAGCCGGACTACATGGCTGCCGGAAGTCCAACGTCTTATGACGCCGCGATCGGTTACACATTCACAGAGAAGCTCGACTTCTTCGCAGACGACATCTATGTCTATAACTGGGATGTCGCCGGAGAGCCAGAGGGTCTCGATGCTCAGGGTATCGCCTACTTGCTCGTCAAGGGCCGCGACGCTGCTGGCAATATCCTCGAGTACGACGAAGCCCGCACCAGCGACGCCGTTGGCAAGCTCGTTCTCGTGGACATCGAGGATCCGATTGTCGATTCAGACCTCATCATCGCTACCGGCGAGACCTTCATCGGTTTCACCGATGCGTTTGGTGATAACTATCTGGGCGACAACTTCATCGACCTTGGCGGCAACGGTTACGTCTATGTTATCGTTACCGATTCGGCCGATGCTATGCTCGGCGACACCTTCTGGGTTGACCCGATGGGTGCCGTTGCATCGACTCCATGGGTCGGCGCAGCACCGAATCCCGGCGATCTCATTACGGTTACCGCCTGGGACTTGGCTGGCAATGCGACGTGTGTCGTTATCACGGTTGTTCCTGAGGAGCATTGCTGTGAGTTCATCCTTTGCCCGGATTGGAACCTTATCGGCATAAGCGTTATGCCCGATCCGGTTCCGACTATTGGTGGGACATTCCCAGGTATGACCGTCTATCGCATGGTTGACGGCGATTACGTGGCCGTTCCGCCAGCCGACCTTCTGGTCGCAGGCGAGGGTCTTGCAATCTACCCGACCGCAGCAGATACGATCACAATCTGTGGTGTTCCGGTAGAGAGCTTCACGACCGATTTGGTTCCTGGCTGGAACTTGGTCGGTGGAATCTGGACCGATGTCGATTTCACCAACCCGCACACGATTCCGGCTGATCAAATCGATGCGACGGAAACCAGAATCTACGACTGCGGTGTCGATTACGTCCCGACCGATACGCTGTGGCATTGCCGCGGCCATCTCGTGATGGCGCTCGATACCTGCACGCTCGAGGTTCCCGGCGCTCCAGGTCGCAAGGTTGTCTATACGATCAAGGATTCCAAGGTCGAACCTGTGTTCACCGGAAGGCTTATCGCCGATGTTTCGACGGTTGTCTTCGGTTCTGCACGCGGCGCGACTTCGGAATACGATCGCGGTGTTGATCACTATGCTATTCCGGTGCGTCCGGGCGATGTCAGCATGGTTATCGGCTCCGGTCTCGACACAGACATTCGCGCGGTTGAAAACATCCTCACGTGGGATGTCAAAGCCGACGCGGTTGTCGAAGCAGTTGTCGAGTTCGACAATTCGGAATGGGTACTCAGCTTTAACGGCAAGACCGTCGAGGACGGCAGCGTAATCAACGTTACGCCGGGCGTTCACAAGCTGGTTGCTAACCGTATTGCGATTCCCGAGGTCTTCGCACTCGGTAATAACCTCCCGAACCCGTTCAATGCGGTTACGGTTATCTCTTACGAGGTGCCGGTCGATTGTCAGGGTAAGCTCGAGGTTTACAGCGTTCTCGGTCAAAAGGTGACCACGCTGATCGATGGCGACGTCGATGCCGGTTACAGGTCGGTTGTCTGGGATGGCACCGATGCTGATGGCAAACCGGTTCCAAGTGGAATCTACTTCTACAGGTTGGAAGCAGGTGACTTCAAGGCCACCAGCAAGATGACCTTGATGAAGTAAATATACTTCGAAAAGATGGGCGACCCCTTCAAGGGGGTCGCCCATCGACATATGATTTTGATTTATCGATTTTTTTGAGTCGCGTTTAGTTTAAAAAGAAATTAATTCAAAAGATTTCTTACAAAGGAATCTTTACAGAAAGGGGTAAGCCACATGTTTAAGGGAAAACTTATTGTTTTTGCCGCAATGATGATGTTGCTTGCAGGATTGGTTGTTGCTCAGAGTTGGTCTTATACTGTAACTCTCGAACCGGCTGTTGGAGCGTCGCACGATCTTGCATTCGGAGTCAGCACGGGCGGCACCGATGGCTACGATGCATATTTAGATGTTCCTTACTTTACTCCGCCCGATGGTAAGGGCGCGTTTTTTCCTTTGGATGATCCTTCATACCCAAAACTCTCCACGGATATTCGCGGAAGGGATGTCCCGCTTGCATATAAGTATTGGGTAATGAGACCGGAAGGTTATTATGGTTTGGACGATAGATATGCACGATGGGACACCACGGATATCCCGGATGACGGGTTCTTTGTTGTTGCAAGCAAATCTATCATCGAAGATATAACCGATATCGATCCAGCAGATTGGGTAGATATGTCGGCCGTAGAGGAATTCGTTTTCGGGCCGATCGAAGATGTTGTCGTTCGCTATATGCCGGTTGAGATGTTCGATCTCGAGCCTCCTTATGTAACCGGTTTCGATCCGCTTCCAGGCGAGGGCGGAGTCGATCTGGCTGAGAATATCCAGTTCGATATAAAGGACGATATCGCTGGTGTGGACGAGACATCTATAGTAGTAATGCTTTGGATTGGCGGAGATATTTTAACGGCTGTCGATGTCACCGATTTAGTCGTTTGGACGCCGCTTGTCGGCGGGTTCCGCGCGACGCTCGGTCCGGTCGATTTGACTGGTTTGTGGCCGGAGCTCGATTCGATATATTACTCGGTTACGGCGTGCGATCTTTCGGATTCCGTTAATTGCATGGCAGAGCCGGTCGTGGTTTCATTCACGACGACGGAGCTTATCGAGGATACCGATCCGCCCGAATTCTATAACATGGCTCCGCTCGACGGAGATACTTTGGTTGATATCTACGAGTGCATCTCTGTTTCGATCCGCGACAACGAGCGCGGCGTCGATAGCAGCACGATCGTTCTCACGGTTAACACCGTCGTTATTCCGAGAGCGGATTATACGATCACCGAGCTTGGCACCGGTATAAATAGATATTCCGTAGAGTATTGCCCGCCGGGGGTTATGCCTTATGCAACATGGTTCACCGTCAAGATTTCCGCTGCGGACTTTGCAGACGTCCCGAACGAAAGCGACACGACATGGATGTTCAGGGTAAAGGACCCCGGCGACGTTGCCGAGTTCACATATCCGCTAAAGTTGCATTCGATAGACGGCGTGGACACGGCTACGACGAATCTCACTATCGGTCTCGATACGGATGGTTCCGATGATTATGATTCGGGTTTGGATGTTCCGCAATTCTTGATTCCCGGCCGTGCGCGCGGTTACTTCCCGCTCTTCGATCCGACCCATCCGGAGGTTCCGACGCTTTCGACGGATATTAAATCCACCGATTATGGAATCAAACAGTGGATTATCGATGTTTTCGAGCCGGATGCCGAGCTCGTCCTTGCATGGGACAACAGCGCTCTGCCGGTTCCTTCTAAGTTCGAATTCGCGGTTATCGATAGAGGAGCGATTCCGGTAGGCGGCGATTATGTGCTCATGGATCTTTACGAAACCGCTTCGTTCGATGCCGGTCAGCAGGTGTTTATAAGAATGCTTCCCGGTGACAGCGTGGACACGACACCTCCGGTTATCCTTAGCATATCGCACGAGGATAGTGGCACGAGCGTCATCAACCCGCTTACCTTCGATGTCGTCGATTATCAGAGCGGTGTCGATATTGAATCCTTCACGATGTCGATCAACGGTTCGGCGGTTACTACTTATACCGCAACGTATATATCTGGTGGTAGTCACATCACCTATATGCCTGGTATTGGAACATGGAATAACCTAACGACCTATACGGTCGATATTCACGTCGATGACAACGCGCCGGTTCCGAACCACAGGCACAAGATATGGACCTTCACCACAGGTTCGATAGCTTGCGGCCCAGAGTTCAATCTTGGTCTTCAGTTCGATTATGGCGATATCGAGGAGATCACGTTTGGAATGGACACGGAAGCGAGCGACGGCTTCGATGCGACTTTGGAAGAGATTCTTCCTCCGCCGAGCCCTTCGGCTTCCGGATACCATTTCGTTAGCAGCGACCCGGTGCCTTACAATAGATTGGTTACCGATTATCGCAATAATTGTTCGCTAGGCAGCATCTGGGAGGTCGGCGTCGTTTCCAGCGATCATCCGTCCGTCGAGGTGACTTGGAACTCCAGCGCGCCGATTTTCAGCGCTTCAGGCGAGGTAATCGTCTATTTCAAGATTCAATCGGTTCTCGATCCGATGCCTGCAAGGCCCTATGAAGACGCAACATGGTCGGTCCTCAGCGATGAGACATCGGTTACATATGTCAGCAATACACAGTCGCTGTTCATTTCCGTCGATTATCCCGATAGCGTAATGCATGAGTATTACAACATCTCCGGCACGGTCAATGTGTTCGGCGACGATAATAACAGCGGTGTTCGCGTGCAGGTTACAGGCGGTTCATGGGTAGAGACGGACTCGATCGGGTCATATCTGTTCACGAGCCTTCCGCTCGGCTGCCACGAATTGACTTACACATATGGCAGTTGGACTCCGGTTATCGATACGGTTTGCTGCAGCGTTACCGATTCGACCGTTATCAACGACGTTACGGTTTATCCGGCGTGCCAGCCGGTATTCGGCGTTATCTCCGTCGATGGAACGCCCATGATGGGCGTTAACGTGATGGTCGTTTCGGCGGCCGGAACGGATACATTCCAGATGAACACGCTTTCCGGTGGCTCTTACGAGTTCCCATGCGTTCCTTCTGGAGAAACATATACGTTAATCGTCAGCTATCCGGCATATCCACTCTGGGATACGACCTTCACGGTTGCCGCCGTCGATATCGAGATCGACCATAACCTGATTCAGGTTCCGGTCGAGATTTCGGGAACCGCGACCATTGAGGGTCTCGCTATGCCCGGAATAGCAATCTCGGTAGATGGAGCGCCGACCGGCGTCGTTACGGATACGACCGGCGCGTTCCTGGATTCCGTCCTTATCGGGCTTCACACGATCTGCGCGAGCTATCCTGGATATTTCGATGCTTGCACGCTGTTAAATATTCCGCGTGAGGGCTATTCGGGAATCGTGTTTAGGCTCGAGCCTGCTCCGGTCAATCTCCGAGTCGAGGTCGATCTTGGTAGCGGCACGGACGAGTCCGGCGCGAGCGTTACGCTCGTTGGGATCGGCACCGAGACCACACCTTCGACGGGTGTTGTCAACTTCGCCGACATCGTCGTTCACGGATATTACAACCTCACTGTTACTGCACCGTTCCACAAGAGCGTTTCGATAGATAGCATATTGCTGATCGCCGACGATACGCTCGATGTTGCGCTTTGCTATCTCGCTCCGATTACGGCGTTTACCGTTGCCGGCGAGACAATGATGCGCCCGACGACCGCAGCTCTCTCGATCGATCTTTCATGGACCGAGCCGGGAACGCTGTGCGCGATGCCGGATACCTATTACGTCTGCCGTTCGCAATTACCTTTCACAGATGCTACTCTTCCGACGGTCAGCTTGATCGCGAAGGTTCCGGCACCTGCGGCGGCTTATTCGGATACTCTGGTTGCCGATGGAACGCATTACTACTACGATGTTGAAGTTAAGTATGATGCGGCCTCTTATTTCTCGCCTCTCGCGGGCAACGAAGACACCGTTTCGCAGACGGTCACGGACACCACCGAGATTCTGGTCATCGACTGGGACAACGAAGCAACTCCTTGCAACGGTGGAACTCAGGGTGTCGGCGAATGGTGGTATACGATGCTTAGGGGCCTAACTCTCGATATCGGTATGAGCGTTGCGGTGACCGATGACGAAGTCACCGATCCGCTGGCCGGTTATAATCTTGACGATTATGACGTCGTCGTTCTCGCACTCGGAATCAACGATGCGGACAACACGACGCTTCCGGCGTCGGCGTTGGCCAAGCTCGAGGGTTATCGTGCGACCGGCGGCAAGAAGATCATCGTCGAGGGACCGGACTTCGGTGCGGACTACGACGGCGAGGACTTCTTCGACAACATGAACCTGAATCTCGTCAACGACGGTTCGCCGGACTTCAACGTTGCATGGTTCTGGGGGGCACCGATTCTTTGGGGCAACCCGGCAAGACCGTATATTGCAGCCGAGTACGATTCCGCTGGCGATGCTGACCATCTGGTGGATGTTCTCGCGACGACGAGCGGCATTACATCGCCGGTCGGCTTCGACCAGGACTCGATTCCGAGAGTATTCTTCTACAACGGCCCGTCGCAGGCGATGATCGGATCGATCTATCTCGGCGGCATGGTTGATACGATTACGCCGCAGACGCGTGCAGCCTCGGCATATCTGTGGAAGCTCGGTATCGCGAACAAGTATATCAAGCAGGTTGATAATAATCGCCCGACCGAGATGGCTATTGTCGGCGCGTATCCGAACCCGTTCAACCCGGTTACGACCGTGAAGTTCGAGGTTCCGAATGCCGAGAGAGTTTCGGTTACCGTCTATGATATCAGCGGTAAGGTTGTCGAGACGCTCATCGATCTCGATCTCAAACCGGGCACATATTCAACGATATGGGATGCTTCTGGGATGCCGAGCGGCGTGTATTTCGTTCGCATGGTTTCTGGCAGCAAGGAATCCACAGGGAAGCTTATACTTATGAAGTAAGGCCTTCCATCGAAGGATACAAACAAGGCTCTCCGCTTTTGCGGAGGGCCTTTTTTTTAAAATAGAAAATAAGGCTTGACAAATACGGTTTATAAAGGATATTTTATAATGATAAACTTTAACATTATATAAAGGCAATTATGGGATTCGAAGGAAACCTTTCGAGCGTTGGATTCGCCGATATTCTTCAACTTCTCGCAATGGGCAAGAAAACCGGCACGCTTTTAATCGAGAAGGATGAGAGCAAGAAGGACATCTGTTTCAAAGAGGGTTCGATTATATGGGCGACATCGAATAAGGATACCGAGCTATTGGAGAACAACCTTCTGAAGCATAACCATCTCACAAAGGAAGACTTGGTTAAGGCAAAGGAGGTTATGGAGTTAACCGGGAAGAATCTGCCGAGCACATTGGTTTTTCTGGGACTTTTGGAAAAGGACCAGGTCGCGGAAATAATGATGAAGCACATCGAGTATATTATTTATGAGGTGTTTAATTGGACCGACGGGGCATTTTTGTTCAAAGACAATGAGCTTCCCGATAACGAGCACGTAATCAACGCATTAAATACGATGAGTATCCTTATGGAGGGAACGCGAAGGATCGACGAATGGAATCGGATCAAGAGGACGCTCCCGCGTGAGAATACGATAATGAAGATCGTTAAGTCCGGTCTCGAAGATAAGGATGAGATTAGGCTTACTACATACGAGGCCCGGGTTCTTAGTCTGATCGACGGGCAGCGGTCGATCGAGGAGATCGAGGAACTATCGCCATTAGACGAGCTTGAAACATCGAGGGCGATTTACGGGCTTATGATGAGCGGCTTGATAACTACAGCCGGTTCAAAAGAGAGCAAGAAGGTGAAGGTCGAGGAGAAAAAGAGATTGCTGAATGTTACAATTAAGGTGTATAGCATTGCGTTCGAGATAGTTCGGGAAGAGCTTGTGAAAAAACTTGGTAAAGCTGGTGAAAATGCGATGATAAGGGCATATAAAGAGGCCTTGGAATCGCATTCGATTCTCGAGAATCTCTCGGTTTCACAGGATGGGAAATACGACTTCGTGAATTTCGTGACACTTTTGGATAGATTTCCAGAAGAAAGCCGAATTCACATCGTATCGAGCGGTTTGGCCGAACAGCTCAAGGTGCTACTGAAAAGGACGGTATCTTCGGTCGGCAATCGCAAGATGAAGGGCATACTGTCTTTAATTATCCTAAAGGTAGGGGATATCCTAACGGATAACAAGGAACTGCTTCGAAAATACAGCGTCTATGAAGACTTATTCAGGGTATTAACAATTCATAAATAAGGAGGGGATATGACGAATATAAATAACAAGGTTATGATGATCTTCTGTCTGGTGTGTCTTATTTCTGTTGGGCTTTTTGGACAGGAAGAAGAGACGAGTTTTAACGCGGGAACGATATCGGAGACGGTAGTCGATACATTTGCGCTGCTATTTCTCCTGTTCGGGACATATTTTGCATGGGAATTATATCATATCATGAAGGGCGGAGAATTAGCGAGCAGTTGGGGGTGGCTCGCGGGGGGAACGGTTATATTTGCGATAATAAAGATCATCGATGTCGCACAACGCGCCGGATATTTCCCTGTGCCGTCGATTGTTATATCTGTGGGCTATTTATTCGTCTCGCTATTTTTGTTCCTCGGATTCTTGAAACAGAGGAAAACGCTGGGTTAACTCGATTATTAGCAGGCGATAGTTTTTTGAAGTGGGCGGGAAACCGCCCACTTTTTATGTCTGGACATACGAGTTGACTATGGCCAAAAGATGGTGTAGCGGGAAGCTTCCGCGAATCGTCGAGTCGAGGCCGGCGATTCCCTTTGGAAGGCTTTCGGTAGGATCGAGCAGAACCAAACGTGCGTCGCCTTTGGATTCCGCAAGCATCCGCAGGCCGTCGGTGTCCATGTAACCGAGCGCAGCCAAAACCAATATCATACGCGGTTTCAACTTTTTCGTCATCTGGATAGCCTCTCCAATGTTCTCTGCGGTTTCGATTCTCCAGCCGAATTTAACCAGGCCAGCCTCCAGAAATCCTAATGTGCTTTTATGTGCGACGACGAGGATGTCCGGATTGCGGGAGAATTGGACGGAGTCTGACTTTTCCGCTGCCATTGGAAGCCTAATCGTTACCTTCGTTCCCCCGCCGGGCACGGACTCAATAGTCTGCTCGCCATTATGATATTCGATTATGCCCATAGCGATTGTCAAGCCGAGGCCGGCATGTGTGGCCGATTTCGTTGTGAAATAAGGTTTAGTGGCGTTATGCAGAATATCTTTGCCCATCCCACTGCCGTTATCCGTGATTGTTATTACATTCTCGCTCGGATCGTTGTGCGATTTGATCTCGATTCTTCCACGATCCTCTGTGGCTTCGTATGCGTTCGTGAGAAGGTTGATAAAGCACTCCTCGAGCTCATTGCTACTCCCGAGAGCGATCCCTGCCGACGAAAGATCGATGTTCCATTCGATATTTTTACGTCTCCGGTTTGCACGAACCTTGGTAGCCGCATGGGATATGGTCTTGCCCAGATCGACAGGCTCTATCGGCCCGCTTCTTTTGAACCATTTTACCGATCTCAACGCATCGAATATCTCCCCGGCATGGGCTACGCGTTCCTCGAGTAGGAAATGCGCCTCGGTGAGCTGCATCGATCCGGAGGGCCGGATAAAGGTCTTGCTTTGACTTATAATGTCGTTAAAAACATCGAAAAGCTCGGTGATTAGACCATCAGTCTGGGTATTGAGAAGGTTGAGTTCCTCGTTCCGGCGTCCGGATGTGGCGTCCTGTGCGCTATCGATTATAAGCTGTGTCAAACGCGATACCTTTTTCTCATTGAGGTCGGCTTCTTTGAGGGCCTTTATCTGTGCGGCCTCCAAAATGGCCGCATTTCGCGAACCGGCTATCGTGTTTTCGATAACCTCGACAATATTGTGATAGTCCAGTGATGTGGAGACCAAAACGATCATATCGTCGAGATGGACGATAGTCGGTGAAACGCTGTCGAGCGGCGCTGCGATGATTATCGGCTTTTTTGCCTCGAGAAATTTGTTTTGGCGGATATTGTCGGCAAGGTTCAAATCGCAGAAAATCGCCTCGATCCGGTTCTCCGAAAGAATCCTATGGATGGTATTCGGATTTGTTGCGCGTTTCGTGCACCACCCTTTTTGTCGAAGCGATAACTCGACCGAATCCGCAAGTGCCTCGTCGAGCGAGGCGATTAACAGCATCCTTTTGCCAAATGTGTCTATCACATCGTTGAGACGCTTTAAAATATCCTCCGGATCGAACGGGACCGGTAAAAGGGTAACCGAATGAAGCGAGGCGATATTGTTCGAAGATGTGCCGCCGATAGGAGCCCACGCAAAAAGCGGAATCATCCTCGGGATCGCAAAATCAGCTATTGCCCTGTAGTAATGCTTTCCCAGTTCGGGATCGATGATGATCCCGTCGATCTTCTCATCCTCCGGTAGATCCAATGGATCTTTAACGATATGTATCTCGTATTCCGGTCTGAGTGGTTCAATAAGTTGCTCGATCCTATATCGACCTGAATCGAAAGCCCAAACATGATGTGTCATATGCGATTCCATGAATGCTCCTTGCGCTGCTTTTCGGTAGCAGACTTTTTACTTCACCAAGATAACCGGTATCTCGGCCTCTCGAATGACTTTTTCGGAAGTCGATCCGAGAAGCATCTCGGAAATCAGACCCTTCCCTGTCGATCCGATAACTATCGCATCGACCGCTTCTTTTTTTGCTAATCGAATGATCTCCTTGAATGGGATGCCCTCGGTGAGTCTTTCCTCGATCTTAAACCCATAATCGGTCAGATCGTTGTTGATCTTGGCGAGATTGTTGACGGCCTTTTTTTTCATGGAGGTGCGGATTTCCTCTACGATATCCGCGAAATGGATGGAGCTAAATCCCTCCATATCCGCCATGGTATTGACCTCGCGCGTGTCGATGCAGTGAACGAGAACGATGATTTTCGTGCCTGCCTCTTTGAGCTTTTTTACCACCCTCAACGCGTGTTCGGACTTTTTCGAGAAGTCCGTGGGATATAATATCTTGCTGAACATAGTTCCCCTATTTTAGATATGTTATCTGTCTTTCGGCTGAGACGGCGGCGCCATCGACCTTGATGAGATAGCTTCCGGAGGGTAGGTCCTCGGGCGGCTCGAATTTGAAAGCTCGAACGCCGGTGACATGAATATCATCGAATAATCTTGATACCAATTTTCCGGTAAGGTCGAAGATACCTGCGGAAACAGGCGCTCCGTCGCCGACGACAATGATGGTTGCCGCGTCGTTGAACGGATTCGGGAAACAGTGGACGGCGATGCGATTCGGAAGCGGTTTTTGCTCGCCGATCCCGGTATATGGAACGACGATATCAACAGATGTTGTGCATCCGCCGCCGACAGCGATAACACCACCCATATGGCCCACGAACCAGCCGAACGGTTCGACATATGACGCGGTGCTGTCGAAAAGACCGTTCCCGTTTAGGTCTGCCCAGCTTCTAATCGAATATGCACCTGCGGGGATATCCTCGATCGTATAATTAAGGCTGGCGAGGTGGTAGCTGCTGGTGAGCGTAGGAGGAAGTCCGAGAAGAAAGGGGTAATAGTTGTAGGTTCCCAACATCAAAGAGTCTATAGGGCCGCTGTATGTGATCTCTCCGCTGATGTCGCCAATGGTGTCGAGAGGGATATCGATTCCGACGATGCTTCCACCGGAAAGCTGGAATGGATTTCCAAGATATTGACCAGCAGGATCGCCGGGATTTGGAGGCAGTCTGCTTGGAATAACTCCCATAACGTTGAAATCGTATCCATCGATAATTCCAGGATCTTCGATGGACCATTCATAGTCCGGGGGGTAAGCCTCGGAATAAAAGAGCAAGGAATCGAATAGGCTTGAGAAATCGTGAAAAACGATCACGAAAGCCGTATCCGTCGATGGTGTTATAAGTGTTAATGATCCTAATACCGAGCCGGAAAAAGCGCTTCCGGCGAAGAGTAACAACAAGGTTACAAACACGATTCTTTTCATTTTTCTTTCCTTTGTTATTTCAAATTTTTTATTCGTCTGCTTCGATTAATCCATCACCGATAAGTAAGAGGAAATAGGCATAAGATGGCATTAGCTTCGAGCTAAAATTCCATCGATGCGTGCCTGCATCCCACCAATAGGCGATTCGCGGAGAGTCCCAAAGACCTCCCGGAGTCGTAGTCACATCGCTGGTATCTATGCCGCCGAAATCGGAAAGCCCACCGACGAACTCCCAGTTCGGTCCCGCCCAGGGAATGGAGTATTCATGAATCGGAATGCCGTTCACGGCGTAGAAGGTGTCCACCGGACACAGCACCATGTATCCGCGTCCCGGCTGCAGCATATCGGCCTCTTCCCATATCTGCGCATCGGCATCCCAACCGTAAATCTCGCCGCCGGTAGCGAACGGGAAAACGGCGTCCGCCAAAAGGCCGACCGATGGAATCACAGGCAAACTGATCGCGTTCCATCCCGGATGAAGGTGATAATACGCGTTGTCCGTCGAGTATTGGACGATGGCGCGGATGAAGTATGTCGTGTCCGAAATGGCTTCCCAAACGCCTTCGGGGGAGCGGTCCCATGCATGACCTGGAGAAGAGACGTCGAGTGAAAGCCCCAACGAGAGGTTCATCTCGATCCCGACCCAGAAATCGCCCTCGACAAAAACACGATACCCGGAAGCGGTTATATTGTTCCACCCGGAACTCAAAGAGTATGGCGTATCCTCACCCAGAATCTCTTCTCCCGGTTCGCCGCCGTTGTCGAGATAGACGCGCGGAATCCCCTGGCTGCCGGTATTTATGTGGTATTGAAGCCGGATAAGCTTGCATCGCGTCGACAGATGGAACTTGTTCGCGAGAACGGCGTTCTCATAGTGAACACCGGCATCTGGAACGCCGTCGTCGAAATAGAAGGTGTCGTAAAGTATCTCGGCGGTTCCGGAATATGGCGTGGCATAAACCGTATCAGGAAATGCGCTCGATCCTCCCGCGAAATCCGCTCGAACCGAATAATAATATGTTATTCCGTCGATGGCAGAGTAGTCGGTGAACGTCGTAAGTGAACCGGCGACCTCTCCGAGATAACTCATGCTCAACGGGTCGCTCCAGGTGTTTGTGCGAAAGATGGTAAATGAGGTCGGAATGGTGGCGCTCGACGGCGCGAGTGCGATAGGTCTTTCGCGGAAGCGCTCCGGTATCGGCGTCCTCGGGATAAAATTTCTGGTATCCGGGAATGGCACAATCGGGGTAACGATCTTGCCGGTTGTCCCGGTGAGTGTGGCTATCGAGTGGTCACCGAGATAGATAACCGTCGCTCTGATGAGAAGATCGCCGGCCGTCGGGAAATGACCCCCCGAATAGAAACTCGTCCTATATGACCTGATTTCCCCGCCTACGGTATCGTCGTATGCGATTCCGAGTTCCGGGATCGCGTCCCTCTTTTCGACACCGAGATAGAAATCGGACAGCCCATCGAGAACGATCCCCTCCGATGAGACATCGATCTCGTTCCATCCGGTGAAAATCGTGTTGTCTGAGATAGGCGGAACGATATTATCGTAGATATCCGGATAGCCCAAACCTGTTATCTCCCAGAAATGGAAGCGAATCGACCTGTCTCCGCCGGCTGCGAAGAAATAAGCCTTTATTGAAATGACACTGCATTGGCTCGTAGGAGAAAAACGCACCGAAAAATACCCGCTGTCGAGGGAGGCATAATCACCGCCGCCGGACAGTCCCGAGTCGTATGCCAGCGTGTCCGTCGAGTAGATAGGTGGAGGGGTATTCCATGAGAGATCGACCATTCCGGGAAGCCCGCTGTATGCGATTAATTCCGTTGGTGGAGGCCATTCGTCCGTAAATGCCGCGAAGCAAAAAATTGCAACTAATAGGGTAAGAGTCAACAATTTACTCATAAAAATCTCCTTATGTAGAAAGCAAATCCTGTATTCCGTAAAAACCAATCTTTCCAAAGATAAACGCTACGGCATCGAGCGCCCCGGAAGCGAAGAGATCGCGCGATATAGCCCTGTGTTCTATAGCGATCACCTCGTTCGGCAAGGCAAAGATGCCCATGTGGTCTCCGACGATCCCTCCGCCGCGCACGGAATGGATGCCGATTTCTTCGTCGTGGCGCGGGCCGACTGCTCCATTTCTGCCGAAACGGGCGACATTCTCGATAGTCGCACCCCTCGCTTCGGCGATAGATCGTGCGAGATCGATTGCGGTTCCGCTCGGCGAATCGACCTTGCTCCGATGGTGCGCCTCGACGATCTCGATATCCGCATTCGGAAGCAAAGTCGCCAATTCTGACGCGATCCGCCTAAGCGCCGCAATTCCGACGCTGAAATTCGATGCGTAAAAAACGCCGATCCCCTCGCTCGCCGTGCGAAGCCGCCCCATTTGATTCTCGCTCAATCCCGTTGTGCCCGAAACGATAGCGGCATTCTCATCGATGGCGGCATCGAGCGCGGCCATGGCCCCGTTTGGGGTGGAAAAATCCACCATCACATCGAAATCGTGGGCCTCACACGATACCTCGACGCCAAGAGCGCCGATCCCCGCGACCTCGCCCAAATCCGAACCCAGCGCCGGGTGCGACGGCGCTTCGGTCGCGGCCACGAGCTGGAATCTGGCGTCGCCTGCGGCAATCGCAGCTATCCTCCGTCCCATCCTGCCCGCCGCGCCTGAGATTGCGATGCGAATCATTCGGCGGCTCCATAAGCATCGAGCACTCGAAAAAGGCGCTCCCGATTATCTTCGGACATCTTAACCAGCGGTGCTCGATATATCGCCTCGGGAATCATCCCGGCGCGTGTCATGGCGGCCTTCAGCGGAACAGGATTGCCCTCGATGAAGAGTGCCTTCATTACCGGGAACATGTCGAGATGAAGTTCGGCTGCGCGCATCCAATCGCCGTCCAGTGCGGCGTGAAGCATCTCGGCGAAATCCTCCGGCAGGAGATTCGCCGACGTCGATATTACACCCTTCGCGCCGATGGAAATCATTGGCACCGTAAGAGAATCGTCTCCGGAAAGCACTGTCAGGTCGGAGTTTGCAAGTATAAAACTTACCGCATCCAACGACCCCGAGGCCTCCTTGATCGCAACGATATTTTCATTTTCGGCGAGCTTAACGGCCGTTTCCGGCGCGATAGTCGCTCCGGTGCGCCCCGGCACATTATAAAGAATAACCGGCGCTCCAACCGATGCAACCTCGTTAAAATAATCCTCCATGGCGTGCTGCGACGGTTTGTTTCCGAACGGCGTAATCACGAGAACCCCATCCACACCGGCTTCTGCGGCGGCCTCGGTTCTCTTCAGCGCGACAGCGGTCGATGAAGCGCCCGTCCCGATCAGCACCTTCAGCCGATCTCCGACGACAGACTTGACGATGCGAAAAAGTTCGATCCTTTCCTTATCGTCGAGCATAAAACTCTCGCCGGTGCAGCCGGAGACAAGAATCCCGTCGGTTCCGGCTGCTAAGTGCCTTTCCGCCAACGATTTAACAGAATCTACATCTATATCTCCATCCGACTTGAACGGAGTAATTAGCGCAACGATGCAACCACTGAACATACAACCTCCAATTTACCATAAAAAATACGGTATGTTATCGGAAAAGTCAAGATTTTAATACATCGAGATTGCTGAAAACGCCGAATTTAGGTGTTTTTAGCAAAATATGTCAAAATCAAAATGACGGATGAATGTCAAATCGACACGCCGGCAGGCATAGTTTTTTCAGTGAAATCAACATTCACGAGCGAATCCCAGCCATAGGCGGGTTTGAGCACATCATCTGCAGGCATTGCCTGCCCGGAACGGCGCTTTATTCAACCTCGGTTTCCGGGTCGGTATCCGTCCGTAGGACCAAAAATCCTGACAGCGAGGAAGAGGAGGAGAATGCGTGGTTTCTCTACGAGTCCCAAGACCTATAGGATAATCCCGTATGGCCTTCGGTTACTCGAACCGCTCTTTAATTTTGTTGCACAAACAACATATGAGACGTATTTTTGCGTTATTATAATTGGAGGAATATGAAACTGATATTCACTATGATGATCGTTTCGGGGATGCTTGCCGGTGGACAGGTTATGCTCAAAAAGGGATTAGATGCTGTCGGCGGTTTTGCGGGTGCGGGATCGATATTCAATAAAATCGTCCATGTTTTCAGCAACGGGTGGGTTCTCGGAGGAATCGCTATGATAGGGAGCCAGATGCTGCTTTGGTTCTGGGTGCTCTCGAACTACGATCTAACGCGCGCCTATCCACTGATCTCGATGTCTTATATATTCGGCCTCGTCTTCGCTATGTTCTTTCTAAAAGAACATCCGGGCGCGATGCGACTCGCCGGAACCGGCTTAATCGTCGTCGGTGTTGCGATGGTCGCGAGGCTTTAATTTATGCGCCTTCGAGAAATATTAAAAAACTAACTCCCTATTTATTCGAAGAACGGCATCTTATCTCGGCAGCTTTGTTGTGGCGATCGAGGACTTCGAGCGACTGCACACCTGTAATATCGTGATCGTATGGATCGATCTTTCGAGTGCCGAAGAAGCTTATCGTAGCTCCGGCGATGACACCAACTCCCGCAAACACTGAAACAACCGCCCCGGACTGATCGAGTGTGGACGGCTCCCTGTTCTCGAAATTCTTATCCATCCAATAGCCGCCGACTGCGGTCATCGCGATTCCGAGAGGGATTCCCACGATCAACCGAATGGTTCCGTTCTGTTTCCGAACTCGATATATCTCGCGCATCCGCTCCGCAACGCCATCCTGACCTACCTTTGCCAATAACTCAGAATCGTCGAGCAGATTGCCATTGCCATCCCTGAACACCCATCTGAATTCGCTGTTTAGCACACCATTCGGGTTTCCCTCATCTGCCCAGTGGCTGAACGTCTCGAACACATAGGAATTGCTCTCGGTTTTGATAATAGCGTCGGCCATCACATCTCGATAGCAATCCTCCGGGTCCGTTTGCGCTAACACTATAATGGGCAATAATATAAAAAGTAGAAGAGAAAAGCTCGATTTCATCCATATCCCGTTTTTTGTTGTTTTTAAAATAACCTGCGCCGAATCGTCGCGTAGATAAAATATATATTCCCGCTTTCGCGGGAATATATTTTGCATAAATAATGCTATTAATCTCGTAAGAATGATATTTTATTACAAAATAATCATTTCAATGATAATTTCGAGTTCTACTTCAGCAACACCAACTTCCTCGAAATCGGCGCACCCTTGTCCATCGAAAGCCTTGCGAAATAGACTCCCGAAGGAAGCTCCCGACCGTCGAAACCGGTCGCCTTCCATGTGAACGAATGCCTTCCGGTGGAAACATCGCCGCTGGCGACCACGGAAACCTTTCTTCCTGAAAGATCATATATCGATATATCGAGGTCTCCCGCACGCGGGACATAGGACATAATCCTCGTCGCGGCGTTGAACGGGTTCGGCGAAACCGCCATGAAGAACCTGTTCGGAACCGGTGCGCCATCCATATAGATTTTATATCTTCCGGCGGAAAGCTCCGTCCCGTCTGTCGTAACCGCAAATTCCTCGCCATCGCGAACGAAGAGCAAATCGCTATCCGTGCCGACGCGGCATTTTTCGAATAACATGATCTCCCACTCACCGGCGGTCGCCTTAGCGACTGTTGAAAGATATGTCGGTGCGCCGTCGGCGAGAAGGCCGCCGATGTTTCGCTTTCCCGGAACCGGCGGCACGAGCAATCTATCGAACGAGATTTTACCGGCTTCGGCCCTCGGATCGACGCCGAGAGTAAGCTCCGTGGCGTCGTTTCCAGAAGAAAGGATCACATTCACCACGGCATCGGGAGTTCCTCCAGTGGGGATTGCTTTATCCACCGAAAGGTCGTCTTCTGCAAACAAAACACCCGAACCCATCGAGTAAACCCAGTATCCTATTCCCGGTTCGAACCATTCGGATGCCAAATATGAGCCGTCGTCGAGTGTATAGAGCGGGCCGGACCAGATAAGACCGGCCGGTTCAGTAATAAAGTCGCTGATATGAACCGCTCCTATCGTCGGACCGCCGACGATGTTCCAACCGGGGTGCAATTCGGTTCTCGTCCATTGGCCGATAACGCCGTGGAAGCTGTTCGTTATATCCGAAGTCGATAGGACAAAATAGCCTATTCCATCGCCGACCTCTGACGTGTTGTAATATCCTCCGGATGTTGCGTTGTATGTCCATATGTTGCTTACCGGAATGCCGAATATATCGGCTGTGGAATTGACCGTTGGATAAGCCATCGGAGCGACCATATTCCAACCCGGTGAGAGTTCCGAACGGAAATAGACCTGCGCTCCCGCGCCGGGGAGCGTGAGATATTCGCCCTCACCTAATGTAAAAGACGAGGCGGTTGTCAAATCCGTTCCATCGATCACGAGAACCCCCGGATCGAGTTCCGGCGGCGCCGACCATCGAACCTCCGCCGGATGCGAAAGCACGAGGTGAATCGGGCGCCCGGCAGCATTCGTGCTAACCCAGCACGTCGAAAGACCGGCGCCATCCGGCATATCCGGGGCGTCGATCTCAAAATAGGCGTGCGGCCCCGGCCCGGTCGGGTAGTAAAGCTCGTCCATTCCGGGATTGTATCGATCCGTGGCAGTGCTGTCGAGGCCGATTACAAGCTCTGTGATCTCGCCTCCACCGAAATCGACATCCAACCGGACGCTAACGCGCCTTCGAGAACCGGTAGGTGGTAAATCAGTGAATCCAATATTAACATAATTTGCATACCATGCGCTGTCGAGGGTCCAAGTCTCGTGTTGTTCATGAATATCACCCTTCCAGCGAAGATCATTCGTCGAACCGGTCAAATATCCAATGTATTCCCATGTTACTGGTGTTCCCCAGGGCAGAGGGTCAGGATATTTATATATTTCCAATCCCGGAATTCCGTTTCGATATATCTTTACATCGTCCCAGTCAGTGCCGTTGCTAAATGCAACCCAGAATGTAACTGTGTCTTTCGGATCACCGACGTCCGTTGGAAAATATTCCTGTGATTCCCAATTGAAGTATTTAATGTCGCTCATTTGCAATGCGCGGCTTCCGGTTTGGTTGATATTCGTTGACATAAGTTGTGATTCAGGAAGGGTGTTCTTCTGGGTATAGACCTCCCATGTCCTCAATCCTTCAAAGTAGTCGGCGACGATCATGTGGTCGTTCCACATCGCTACACCGGACGGAAGGGTGCTTCCGCTCGGGAGCAACGAAGAGCTCACGAGCGAGGGTGAAAGAGGATTGCTTATGTCCACGAAAACCATCGGATTTGTCTCGTCACGAACGAGAAGAAGAAGTGAGTCCAAGCGAGTTACTCCAAGAACACGACCTACAGTCGAGGCGGGGAGACCGGCACCGGTCGGTGAAGTAAGATCGGACATTTTGACAACGCGTAAACCGCCTAAACCGTAGGCGATATAAGCGTAATCGTTTTCGAGATATATCCCATGACATGTTCCCGTTTCGTATGTGTAGAAATCCAAATCCGATTCGTCTAAGCCATCCTCAAAATCGCTTATATCGATAATACCCATACCATCCGATCGGCAAGTCGCCGCAAGCCAGTTGCCGTTAAGCTCGATACCGAAGACATCGAAAGGGGTCGTAAGCGTTGCAGAAGACCGGTCGAAAAGATCGACTCGCGCGATGCCGCGATTCGAACCGCCCATAGCGAGATAGGCATATTTGCCGTCGGTAACGACATCATAGACGATGCCACTTCCGATGGAAATGGGCGAGCCATCGATGGCCGGGTTTGCTGGATTCTGGATATTGTAGATATACAGCCCGGTTGCGCCGCCGACCACAAGCAATCGATCTCCAGCGATAGCGAAACCGAGCGCGCTGGGGCCGGAGACCTCATCTGCATTTACGATGGCGTTCGTTGTGAGATCGACGGTGATAATGCCGTATGTCTGAACCGCGATATAGGCATATTTACCATTGACAAGGACATCCAGGGCCATTCCAGCGCCGTATGCGGACATCGAAATGGGTTCGCCGTCGTAAGCCGCATCCGGGGAAAAGATATGCGCATTCGATATGAATGCGATACCACCGCCATCTCCGGTGGCAACCGCAAACTGCTGGCCGATACTCGTTATTCCCTCTGCTGTAGCTCCTGCTACAGAAAATTTGATCTTGCTTTTATATTTTAGTGTCGCATAATTTTTGAATTCAAATACCTTGATCCCGTTTTCACCGTAGCCACAGATTGCATAGCCAGCATTAAATGCGATAGATGTGCAAGTTCCAAGCGATGGATTCCAGTCTGTGAGTGACGGTGAAACGGGATTCGATAAGTCAACGACATTTATTCTTGTGCCAGAAGCAACGAATGCAAAATAGCCATAAGTATCGATATCGTAACAATCGGATATGGTTGTGATATTCCCTGTAGCTGTTGGAGTTGCAGGATTTGAGAGTGAGAATACAAATAAACCGTCGTTATCCGCGACGATAAGATATCGTCCCCATATCGCAACCCCCCGTGCGTCCGGTGTTGTAGTGTAAGTTGTGTTATTCGTATGCGTTGCCGACAAGCCCATGCCGTCCTCAACCTTCACCGAGTAAAAGCCGTTACTTCGGGCGGCGACATAAAGATAGCCGTTCGAGTAAGCCGCATCGACAAGGTTCACGTCGGCACCGACGCTGTGCGTCCCGCTGCTGCTCATCGAGGATATATTGCCGATATCCACTTCGGTGATCTCTCCGTTATCATCGACTAAATAGGCATAACCGCCTGAGATAGCGACTCCCTGTTCGTCATCGTTTGTTGAAAATGCGCCGATTTGTTCGTATGTTTCGCCATCGAAAACAAATAGACCGCCACCGGCAACCGTAACATTGCTTGCGGCGCAGAAGACATATTTTCCTTTTGTTGCAACATTTTGAGGCGATACAGTAGCACGCGAACCG
>CAYNTG010000007.1:0-2881 GCA_964400105.1 uncultured bacterium | reverse complement strand
TCATTATATCCCCTTTCAATCGGAAATAATTTTTAAAATACCGTCGCTGTTACATAAAATCCAAAAACCCTGGGAAGGCCCGACGGAATCGACCTCTTCGTATCCGTGCGACCAAACCCACGGAAGACTATGGACGATTCCCGTCGGCGACGAAACAAAATTGCCGATAACAGCCCAATCCCCCGGACCGCCGACCATATTCCATCCGGTAAAAACCGGCACCGAGATCGAATCGAGTGCCGATCCGGCAATATCTAATACGGTATCTCGAGTCGATAGAACGAAATATCCGATCCCCGGCTCGACGCTGTCGGCATCGACATAGTTTCCGGTGGAATTAATAAATTTATATATATTGCCCAAATAGCCGGGCAAAACATCGCTAACGAGGTTGCTCGCCGGGTTGCATGGGAGCGAGATCATGTTCCAGCCGACCTGAAGCGGGATATAATTCCCGCTTCCGGGGATGATCGTGACCTCGGCGGTATCGGCATATCCCCCCTGCGATGCGATAACGATGCCGCCGCCGGGAGATGTCGCGTGGAATATACCGAAACTGTCGATCGACCCTCCGGAACCGGAATAATCATATTGTGCGCTCTGGCAGCGGATCGAATCGTCCAGATGGTGAAGATAAAAGCCGAATTCCGCCGTTTCACCTGTATAGAGTGTAACCTCGGATGGGCTAATATTGTAGCGCGTGTAATAATCCAACGTGACGGACAACCTCCACCGATGGATACCCGGAGGAAAGTCCCGCGTGAATTCGTTTTGCTCGAAAAGATTGAATGTGTCTTCATCCTGAGAAATAAGAACCGTCAGATAGCTCGGCGGTAAATCCTGTATCTCGCTCCACCAAACGGTTACGGTTTGTGTAACGCTATAGACCATCGCGAATTTCATATACCATGTCTCTTTTACCGTAAGAGGCGGTCTGTAATCGAAAGTGTAATCCTTATTGTATGGAGGTGCCCAATAATCCGGTTCCGTTGGGTCGAGGTGCGGGAAGAACATGATCGCATAACGCGAGGTAGGCGGGTAAAATTTCTCGGTATCGTAGATATCCTTCTCCATGCTCGCACCGACGATAACTCCCGCTTTGTTGTGATCGTCGAAATACAGCGAATCGTCGGTATAAAGCCCGAAACGAACGTGCCACGACTCCTCGTCGGCAAACGCGAGGCCGATTGCGCATAATGTTATGATAAATAATGCTTTTTTCAAATCTTCACCATAAAATAGTATTATCCTAAGTCTATACATTATAAATTATACATATAAAAAAAGCATGGTCAAGTGGACTCAGCTTGGAAAATAGCTGAGTTTAGATAAATACAACGATCGAGATCGGATTTGCCGACCGATCCGACAGCGGCCACACAGCTGGTGGCAGACAAGGCCAGTAGATAAGACGACGCAAGAATGAACCAATCATATCTTGGGTTGTGATTCCATTGCCGCCGGCTGTGTGGCACCGACGTCCTCTATAAAGCGATTCATTTCAGAAATTTTACCATGCGCGATAATCGAAGGCGATTCGGTATGAGCACTCATCATAATTCATCATTCAATACATCACACTCGGCCTATAAAAAACGCTATCCACGATCCCGGATTCTTGAGGTCTGCAACGCGGTCATCAGGCGAAAGTCGATCTATTTTCAGTATGTGAAATGCTTTATCTGTTCGCCCTTCTCGTCGATCTCGGTCATAGACTCGATTCCGATCTTCAGGTGCAATTCGGCGAACTCCTCCGTGACGCGCCTATCCAATTCCTCGGTCTTAATCCCATCCGGCGTCATCGGTAGGTCCGAAACCAAAAGCAGCGCGCCGTGGGCGATGTGGTTTTTGTGAGCGACGATAAAGAGTGTCGCGGTCTCCATATCTATCGCCAGAGCATTGACACTCCGAAGGTGCGCCTTGAAATCCTCGTCCCATTCCCATAGGCGGCGGTTCGTCGTATATACAACTCCGGTGCGATATTCGATGCCGTATTGAAGTATCTTTTCCGAGACGAATTTGTGAAGTTTGAACGAGGGTAACGCCGGAACTTCGGGTGGAAAATAGTCGTCCCCGGTGCCCTCGCCGCGAATCGCTCCGATCGGAAGGATGAAATGTCCTATCTCGGTGGAGTGTTTAAGGCCGCCGCATTTGCCCAAAAAAAGCACACCATTCGGCTCGCGGGCAACGAGCAGGTCCATGATCGTCGCGGCATTCGGCGAACCCATTCCGAAATTTATCATCGAAAGGCCGTCGGCGTTCGTCGCCGTCTGCATCGGATGGCCCTCGCCCATAAGCTCACAGTCGAATTGTTCGACGAAACTCGTCATATGATGATCGAAATTGGTCAGCAATATATAATCGCCGACCTGATCGATCTTGGCCCCGGTGTATCTGAGAAACCAGCTTTTTGCAATATCGTATTTATTGGTCAACTTTCCTCCAATCGAAAACCTAAGAACGAAATGGCTATAAAACCAACTCTCTTTGCAGAATATAACAGCTTGCAGAGATAACTCAACCGTTTTCGACGAGTATTTACAGGGTAGCGTTGCGTTAAATGGGTCTATTTATTGATTATAGTTGACATATTATCTGCTTATTTACTTTCATTGAATGAGCATTGAACCGGAGTTTAAGGAACGCCTTGCACGATTCATCATGTTGCATATTGGTTGCCTCCTTTGGCTTGGTTGGTTTGGGTTTATCAATTATAATCCATAAAACCCAAACCGAGGCTGCCACTACGGGACAAGATGAGGCCGAGATTCGGTGCTACGCGGCGAACAAGTTCGAATCCCTGAACTTCCAATAAAATCCAAAAACGGGATAGGCAAATAAATGTCTATCCCATCGATATTTTCGGAGAGGCCGGGATTCG
>CAYNTG010000006.1:0-49987 GCA_964400105.1 uncultured bacterium | reverse complement strand
TATGTTACATGGATGGCCGAGAATATCGGCTTCTGGATCGACATCATCAGCGAGGGCAAACTCGCCGATGGCGTGTTCACCGTCGATCTGGCGCAACAGCCGGTCGGTTCCGACCTGTGGCTCTTCTGGCGCACGGTCGCCGAGGGCTCGGTTATCCCGCTGGTTACCGCGCAGGACCCGGCCATCCTGATGGCCAATGTCGAAGGCTCGATCCTCACCGTTAAGTCGATATCCGGTCAGGAAGACGCACGCTTCAGCTTCCGCCTTTCCGGCAAGAGACTCGACGAAGCGACCAAGTCCTCTAAGGAGATCAACATCCCCAAGGAAGACACCGACCACTTCATCGACCTCGACAAGTTCGACAGATTCGGCAACGCGAAGTAATTGCGGAACAAGGGGGTGGGGAATTTTTCCCCGCCCCCGGCGCGTTACGAAATAACAGGAGAATTAGATTTCAACTGCTACGGCAACATTGGATGCACTTGTCGAGTTCTTGCGTAGTCTCAATAACAAAACGAAAAAGTATATTTTTGAGAACGACCCGTCGTGGAACGGGCGGTTCACGAACCTCCCCTACGGATTGAAAACGGTCGGCACGCGCCGACGGGCGATATGCCTCGATTGCCTTTGGCGGATTCGGCGGATTGAAAACGATGATTGTGCATAGGGGCACGGCGACGGTATTGGCTTACGGTCATGCGCCCCGGCAATAAATATATTCGAGACATCGATGGCAGAATGGTCGCGGACCCCTCCACAGATCCCACGGACTGGCGGCATACATGCCGCCTCTTAGCGCGTGTGCGATTATCACGTTCAAAAACAATTTTGGGTTAATCAACCTATAAATTAGCAGATAGACAATCATTGCAACCCATAACTGGCACTATACAGCGTTTTTGTTTCGGCCGTAGAACCGCTTGATCTTCAGGTTCTGCTTGATACACCTGAAAAACACATCGATCTCCCGACGGCTCCGGTATTGGGACAGTAGTTACTTGATATAAAATACCCCTATTGACATCCAATAAAATATCGTTAGTATCACCCGATACGATACGATTATGAAGACTCGAATCGGCGGAAAACGTGATAACACAAGGCAATCGGGTCGATCGTGCAAACAAGCGAAACGGTCGCTTTTCGGTCAAAATCAATCGAGAGGTTTTCAGGATAGAGGATATCTATGGTTAAAAAGAAAATGAAAACGATACCTATCGAGGGCCGGATTCGATCCGGTCTAACCACGGCGCCAACGACATGGGGCGAGAGCGTCAGGCCGGTAGGTAAGATTGTGGTGTTCGAGTTTTGGTGCAAAAAATGTGGGATATGCATCGAATATTGCCCTGTGAAGGCACTCGAGGATCGCGGAGACGGGGTTCCATTTCTTGCGAATCCCGACAAATGCACACTTTGCGGGCTTTGCTGGTTACGTTGTCCCGATATAGCAATCATAAAAGGTCCAGAATTACCGGAGAATAAGCCGGCCGAGGAGGAAGCCGCACGCACTCGTGAGTTGGTTTGCAAAATTAATTCAAAAGCCGAGATTATTTGTGAAGAAAAAAAGAAAGAAACTGAAAATATGAAAGAAGAGGCGGAGAATGGCTAACACAATAAAAGCCAAAGGAAAACCTCAATTTCTTCAAGGAAACGAAGCGGTAGTAGAAGCCTCGATTTTGGCCGGTTGCAGTTTTTTTGGAGGATATCCGATCACGCCATCGACGGAGATCGCCGAGGGCTGCGCGGAAAAACTCCCACTCGTCGGTGGCATTTTCATACAGATGGAGGATGAAATAGCCTCTATAGCCGCGATAATCGGGGCCTCGCTCGCAGGAGCAAAGTCTATGACGGCAACCTCCGGGCCGGGATTCAGCCTTATGCAGGAGAACCTCGGTTTTGCATATATCGCCGAGGTGCCGCTGGTAATCGTCGATGTTATGCGCGGCGGGCCGAGCACAGGCTTGCCGACCAAACTCTCCCAATCCGATGTTATGCAGACACGGTTCGGTCCGCATGGGGATTACACGCCAATCGTTATCGCGCCGAGCAGCGTGCAAGAGGTCTTCGACCTCACGATCCACGCCTTCAATTGCTCCGAGATGTTCCACACGCCGGTGATCTTGCTCATGGATGAGATGCTCGGCCATATGCGGGAAAAGATCACGATCCACGACCTCGATAGTATCAAGATCGAGAACCGATCGTTCCCAAGCGTGCCACCGGAATTCTACAAGCCGTATGAGATCAAACCGGGTAAGGTTAGCGAATTCGTGGCGTTAGGCGAGGGATATCGTTACAACGTAACAGGCCTCGTCCACGACGAATATGGATTCCCGACATCGGTGCCGTCGGAGGTCGAGGCAAAACTCACCAAGCTTCGAAAGAAGATCCATCTTCATCGAAAGGAAATTATACTTTATGATGAGGAATACATGGACGACGCGCTTTACGCTGTAATCGCGTTTGGATCGGCGGCGAGGGCTGCGATGAGTGCTGTTAGAAGGGCGCGCGCTCGAGGCATGAGGGTAGGTTTGCTCAAGCTCAAGACCTTATGGCCATTCCCCGGTCATCATGTCCAGGAGATCGCTACGAAGGTCAAAGGCATTCTGGTTGCCGAGCTAAATATGGGACAGGTTATTAGGGAGGTCGATAGATATGCGATGGGTCGGTGTAAGGTTCAGGGAGCGTTCCGCTACGATGGTTTGGTTATAGAACCCGACGAAATTTACGAGAAAATAATCGAGCTTCGCTCTAACAAGCAACGGAGAAAAATATGAAACTCGAGACCATAAGCCCGTATCATGAATACCTCAGAATCCGGAAGAGATTTCCGACCGTATGGTGCCCGGGTTGCGGAATAGGCACCGTAATGAGCGCTATAATTCGAGCCGTTTACGAACTTGGAATCAACAAGAATAATGTAGCCTTAATCAGCGGGATCGGTTGCAGCTCGCGGATGCCCATTTATGTCGATTTCAACACGCTGCACACTACACACGGACGCGCGCTTCCTTTTGCGACGGGGATCAAGATGGTAAGACCGGACATGAAGGTCATCGTCGTCTCCGGCGACGGCGACGCTCTGGCTATCGGCGGGAACCATTTTATCCATGCCTGCCGGAGGAACATCGACATATCGATGGTCATAATAAATAATTACATCTATGGTATGACGGGCGGTCAGGTTTCGCCGACTACACCGCTGGATAGCTATGCGCATACCGCGCCGTATGGCAGCATCGATCCGCCCTTCGATGCAGTAAAACTTGCGACTGCGGCGGGCGCTACATATGTCGCTCGCGGGACGAATTATCACATCGTTCAAACATCGAAGTTCATCAAGAAGGGGTTGCAGCATAACGGATTCTCGATGGTCGAGGTTATAGCGCAGTGCCCGGTTCTATTCGGAAGGTTGAACAATCTACGCAGTCCGGTGGAGATGATCGAGTGGCAAAAGCAGCACGGCGTAAATATCAAAAAATGGGAAAAACTCTCCGAGGAGGAGCGAGAGGGAAAATTCCCGGTCGGTGAATTCGTGAACAACGATTCGAGACCAGAATATACCTCGGTTTATTCCGGGATGAGTCAGCAGGTCAGGGAGGAGGCGACCAATGGCAACGGCTAAAAATGGATCGAAGAAAAAAACGAGTTTCTCCGAAGACCGTTATGAAATAAGGCTTTCCGGATCTGGCGGGCAGGGGCTGATTACGGCGGGTGTTATCCTCGCCGAGGCGGTTTCCGTCGGCGATGGCAAGAATGCGGTTCATACGCAATCCTATGGTCCGGAGGCTCGCGGCGGAAGGACGCGTTGCGATGTTATCGTCTCGAAGGGAGATATATATTTCCCGGAGGCAACAAAGCTCGATTTGCTTTTATCGCTCACACAGGAATCCGCCGATGCCTATTCGCCGCTCTTGAAAAATGACGGGCTTTTTATCATAGATTCGGATTACGTCACACAAAAACCAGAACGCCTGTTCATCGAGGTGCCTTTCACCAAAAAAACGAGAGAGAAACTCGGGTCTGCCGTGGCCACCAATGTTGTCTGCCTCGGGTTTATTACGCAGTTGACGAATATCGTAACGAAGAAGTCGATTGAAAAATTCCTCGTCGAAAGATTCCCCGAAAGGTTTGAGAAAAGTAATTTAAAGGCGATCAATTTTGGTTACGAGATGGCGAGAAAATATAACAGGAGTAACGCTTCTTGTGGATCGGAAGAGCTGCTCGAGACTGAGATCGATAGGTTATGATAAATAAAATCGTTATTCTGGATAATGGTTACGAGCGTTTTTATCCTTTGACAAAAACGCGTCCCCTGGCGGCGTTATTGGCCGGTGCATTCACATTTGAAAAGCGAGTTCGACGCCTTTTCCCGATGGCGGAGATCGCAATTCTCGCTCATATCGAGGTAGCTGCGGCATATTCCGCCAGAACTGGTTTCCGCACGACGCCATTCTCCGGTGACGAGCCGGTGCTGTTTTTACTTCCAAATGTGATTTATAACCCGGCTTTTGCAAGGCTTGCACAGGAGGCGGAACCGGGATCGCTTTTTCGCTCGAAAGGCTCGGTCGTCGCGGCGTATGATAAGCCGGACTCGGTCACGGAAGACCTAGATTCGCTTGAACTGCCGGAGATCGAGGTGGACCTTCTTGCTATCCCCGCAATATGGGATTTGGTCAATTTTAACGGCGAGATTATACGCATAGATTTCGAGGAGCATTTCCGGCGTGCGATAGACGGCAATGTTCACGCTCAGGCCGCTATCTACGGCGAAAATGCGGTGTCGATAGACCGCAGTGCGGAGGTCTTCGCCGGAGCTATACTCGACGCACGAGACGGCCCGATTATCGTATCGCGCGATGCGGTGATCCGGCCTGGGGCGATAGTGCAAGGACCGTGTTATATCGGTCCGGGAACGCAGATTCTCTCCGGATGGGTTCGCGAGGATTGCAGCTTTGGCCCGGTATGTAAGATCGGTGGGGAGGTCGAGTCGTCCGTGTTTATCGGATGGTCGAACAAAGCCCACGAGGGCTTTGTCGGGCACTCATATATTGGGCAGTGGATTAACCTCGGAGCATTGACAACGACGAGCGACCTCAAAAATAACTATGGAAAAATCCGCATCGATCTCGGCGATGGCCAGATAGATACCGGTCGGATAAAGGTCGGGAGCTTCTTCGGCGACCATACAAAGACCGGAATCGGAACGCTGCTCAATTCCGGCACGTGCCTGGGAGTCTCGGTGAACCATTACGGCACAGGTTTGCCTCCAAAACATATAGCCGATTTTTCATGGGGAACATCCAACGGCTATACCGAATACGATATTGAAAAAGCTATAAAAACAGCACGAACCGTTACTCTTCGTCGCGGAATCGAGATTCTACCCGAAGAAGAAGCGATGTTGAGATCGATCCATAAAAATTCGTGGACGAAATATTAAAAAATAATTGACATAGATAACATCGAGGATTATTTTAGTCTAAGATAAATGCGGGAGTAGCTCAGCTGGTAGAGCTCCACCTTGCCAAGGTGGTTGTCGCGGGTCCGAATCCCGTCTCCCGCTTTTTTTATATTGTTCATTTGGTTTTTTTCATAAGGCGGCATAGCCAAGTGGTAAGGCAGAGGTCTGCAAAACCTCCATTCTCCGGTTCAAATCCGGATGCCGCCTCTTTTTTTTGCCCAGATTTCCATAGATCTACATTTCAATATTTGAAATCATTTGAAAAAGCGCGGAGAATAAGTAAATTTTTAAGGCCAAACTGAATGCGCATAATTTGCTCGAACAATCCAGAAGGAAGCAGATGAACAAGGAAGACCTCAATCGATATTACACCAAATTCAAGTTCGGCGAGGATATTTTCCACCAGCTCATGCAGATCAAAATCCGCGATATCCTTCTGGTTTCGAGTTTTTACGATGCCTTCATATTCGAGCAGGATGGAAGGTTTTCCGAGCAGCTCTTCGGAGAATATCATCAGCTAAACCTCACATCGGTGCCGCGAATCACCAGCGTCCCGACCGGCAAGCAGGCATTGAGTATGGTCCGCAAGCGCAAATTCGATATGGTGATAACGATGCTAAACATCGGCGAGATTACGCCGTTCGAGATGGCCCGGAAAATCAAGGCGAATTTCCCGTCGATGCCGGTGTTTCTGCTTTTGAATGTCCGTGCGGATGCCGCGCATATCGATAAATCCAGCCCGGAGATGGCGGCTATCGACGATGTTTTCCTTTGGAGCGGCGACTCGAAGGTCTTTCTGGCGATGATAAAATATGTCGAAGACCTGCTCAATGTCGAACACGACACCCGCGTCGGGCTTGTCCGCGTGATTCTGCTCGTCGAGGATTCGATTTTCTACTATTCCCGCTTTTTGCCAGAGCTTTGCAACGAGGTCATGCTTCAGGTTCAGTTGCTCTTATCCGACGAACTCGATGACGTTCAGAAGAATTATCGTATGCGAACGCGACCGAAGATTCTCATGGCGCACACCTATGAGGATGCCATCGAGATATGCGAGAAATACCGCGATTATCTCCTTTGCGTTATCTCCGATATTCGATATTCAAAAGGCGGCCGTATCGATGAGCAGGCGGGAGTCGATCTCGCAAAATATATCGAGGCGGCGAATTTCGATATACCAGTTCTGCTTCAAAGCTCCGACGAATCCTCCGCGAAGATAGCGAAAGAACTTAATATAAACTATATATGCAAGAATTCGCCATCGCTCATTCAGGAGCTTAGCGATTTCATCCATTGGAACCTCGGTTTCGGGGATTTTATATTTCGAGACGAAATCGGCGAAGAGTTCGGAAGAGCGAGCAACCTGGCCGAGTTCGAGGCACGGTTGCACGAAATCCCAGAGAAATCGCTGCTATATCACTCGGGGCGAAACGACTTCTCCACATGGCTTATAGCGCACGGCGAGATTCAGGTCGCGAGAAAGGTTCGTCCTATTAAGGTCAGCGATTTCGCCGATGTCTCGAAGATTCGCGATTTCCTGATCGGCGTTTTCATGAAGGTTCGCGACAAACGCCATCGTGGCAAGATAGTCGAGTTCCGTGAGCGGAATCTTGATTTGAGACAGGAGATAGTTCGCCTTTCGCAAGGCTCTATCGGTGGCAAGGGGAGGGGAATCGCGTTCCTTAACGCCCTCCTCGCCGCGATGGACCTCGAAACCAGGTTTCCGAAACTGAGAGTGGTCATTCCGCGTTCGGCCTTTATCGGAACGGGCGAGTTCGACGAATTTGTTAGGAGCAACGGCCTTCGTGCGAAAATGGCTGGAGATAGGCGCAGCGACGAGAGAATCAAGGCGGATTTTCTTGCCGGAAAGGTTTCCGGGAAGCTGAGAAGCAGGCTCTCGATCTTACTCGACCATGTCCGCAAACCTATCGCGGTGAGGTCTTCCGGGCTTCTGGAGGATTCACAGGCACAGCCGTTCGCCGGAATATACCAGACATACATGCTTCCCAACAATCACCCGGATAAGGCCGTTCGACTCGAACAATTGATCGATGCGATCAAATTGGTTTTCGCTTCGACCTGCCTCGGCGAAGCCAGAGCCTATATCGATCTGATGAATTACAGTATCGAAGAGGAGAAGATGGCGGTGATAATTCAGGAGGTCGCCGGAAAGCGGCACGGGGATTACTTTTATCCGCATATCTCCGGCGTGGCGCAGTCGTTCAATTATTACCCGACCTCCTACACCAAGCAAGACGACGGCGTGGCGTCTTTGGCTCTCGGCCTCGGCGAGTGGGTCGTGAGCGGCAAGCGGGTATTTCGCTTCTGTCCCAAATATCCAAAAATGGACATCATTCCGCTCGAAGAGATAATGAAAAATTCCCAGCGAGAGTTCTACGCCCTCAATATGAAAGCGGAAAATTTCGATTTGACTCTCGGCGAGTATGTAACATACGCGACGCTCGATATTTCGGTGGCAGAAGAGCATGGAGTTTTGAACCATCTGGTTTCGGTATGGGATTTCTCGGATAGAATGTTTCGCGACGGACTCGGCTATTCTGGCCAGCGTGTATTGACATTCGCGGATATTATGAAATACGATTATATCCCGTTACCCGATTTTCTCGCCGAAATCCTCGATATCGGCAAGCTCGCTTTCGGGGTTCCAATTGAGATCGAATTTGCGGTTACCCTCGGCGAATCCGACGGCGTGGATTCCGTATTTCACATCTTACAGATTCGCCCGTTGGCGGTTTCGGGCGGCGAAAACATCGAGTTCGATGGCGAAATCAATAAAAACAGCCTATTGATATATGCCGAAGAGGCCATGGGCAACGGTATCTTAGACGAATTGCGTGATATTGTCTATGTCGATCCGGATAAATTCGACAAGCTGAAAACTATCGAGATACTCGAGGAAATTAAAGCGATAAATTTGCAAATGCGAGACGAAAAGCGTGGATATATCCTGATCGGTCCCGGCCGCTGGGGTTCCCGCGACAGATTCCTCGGGATTCCGGTTCGTTGGTCGAATATCGATATGGCGAGGGTGATAGTCGAGGCCGGCATCGAGGGGTTCGTCGTCGATTCTTCGCAGGGCACGCATTTTTTCCACAATTTAGTCGCCACCAGCGCCGGATATTTCAACGTGCCGTTCGGCTCGAAAACCAATTTCATCGATTGGGAATGGTTGGCGTCCCAACATGTCGATAAACGAACGAATTTCCTCGTTCACATAAGACGCGAAAAACCTTTCGTCGTCAAGATGTTTGGCCAGGCGGGTGTCGCGACTATCGGAAAATAATACATCCACGAGGCGATGCCGAATATCTCTATTCGGGAGCATCCGTAGGACTCCCCTGCGGTTATTTTAAATATACGATTCTCTTCGTAATCTCATCATCCGCACCTTTCGCGCGAACGAGATAGACGCCGGAACCGACCGATTCGTCGGGTGTCCAGACATATTCGTGCGCTGTAGGGGCGACGCCTGCGTCGCCCGTCGTTCTATTGGTAACGGTCGAGGCAGGCCTCGACCCTACGGTTTCGTTCGCGGGAATTTCTTCGACGATGCGACCGTTTATATCGAAAATCTCAATTTCTGGATTCGCGCCTTCGCGGGAATGACAATCGACAGAGATTTTCACCGCCGAATTAAACGGATTCGGATAGGCCGACATCGAAAATACCTCCGGTAGAACATCATCCGAAACGAGCACCGATCCCCATTCATTCTCCGCCTCCGGGGTCGCAACGACGCATATCTGCCATGTCGCGCTTCCATTCGGGTATCGGCCCCAACTGCTGTCGGTTGGCATATCTATCCAGCTTACGCTATCACATAAATCCGTTCCGATAAAATCAGAGCCGAACAAAGCAAGCTCTTCACTGTCTGCGTCGAGTTTGAAGCTCGTATGCAAATCCCCCTGTTCCGGATCGCTATCCGCCCAAATAAGAAGATAGCCGTCGGCCGGAACGGTTGTCCCATACGGGAAAGTCCATTTACACGGCTCTGTAATGTCATCTGTAACCCACCAGTAGGAAATATCGACCACAGTATCGCCTGGATTGTAAAGCTCGAACCAGTCGTCGAACTCGCCCATCTCGTCGGCGATAATCGTGTCGTTGTCGGCCATGACCTCGTTTATCAAGACCGCCCCGGAAACATTCACGGGATCGCATGGCCCGATTACCGAAGCCAGATAAACCCCGCGATCATAGATGAAATCACGCAGGCCGGGTATAGTCATACCTCCGGGAGGTGGCCCGCCTCCGCCGAGATCGTCGTCGAGATTCGTCTCGAAATCGCTGTTAGAATACATTTTATTGTCATCGTCATAAACATAAGGACGAACCAAATCGGACAATTCCGTCACGCGTGCGGCGAATGTCGAATATTCGAGTGTTGTTTCGAGAAGCTCGTGAATCGCGCAATCCACAAGGCGCTCAAAGGGTGTCCAATCCTCGAAAAGCCTTTCTGCCAATGGCCGGTCTGAAGACATCCAATCAACATCCATCGTGCGCATCTCGGAGCCGCTCATACGAAAGCTATAAACCCCGAAAGCCTCGTTGATATCCCAAACGATGTATTGTGCAATCGAGTCAGAGTCGAAATACAAGTAGTAATTATGTCCGGTGCCCTGATAGCTGTCAAGGTTCACGAGGAACGTATTCGCGGCCCACATCCGCGCGAAACTGATAGCGTCGAACCACTCGTTGATCGCGTCGAATTCCGTATCTGTCGAGTTATTTATAAAATTAATAAGTTCGATAAGGTCGGTCCAGTCGTCCGCGCTTTCGTTTGAGGCCTTTTCATAATGCGATAAATAGGATGATGCGCTCCAGCCAAGCCATTCAAGCGTGCCATCTGGATCGCCCTTATAGAGATTGCAATCGTTCTCGCCGAAAAAGCGCGTCAATGCGTCTTTGTCAATAGGGTCGACAACAGTGTAGAATCCCCAGTAAACATCGTTGTAATAAACAACCGACCAGGTTGCTCTCAAACAAGGAACGCCGAGGCCGTGGAAAACTTCCGAGGCGAGTTTCTCTCGTAAGAAAGTCGGGTCTTTGAAGCCGTTATTATAGGTAAGTCGTTCGTTGCCTCGATAATCCCGGTCATCGATATACTCGTCGATTTTCAGATGGAACGGTTTTTTGTAGCCGGGATGCATATACGAACTGTTTCCCTTGAGCCGAATGCCCACGCTGTCGAGCGTATCCACCGCGTCGAAAACGACGCTGCACATGATGTATTCCTCGGTTGTATGGGTCTCATCGAGTTCGTCCCAATAATCCGTGTCGTCGAAATACACACGGACCGTGTGGACTGTATCTTCGAAAAATGATGCCTGAAGCGGGCACACAAAAATTGCCAAAAATAGGGACATTGCAGCAAACAGAATTTTTTTTCCGTGGATCATAACGTCTCACTCTTTCGGTTTTTTATATATGGATAAATATACCCATTAATCATGGTCTCTACAGATTTTGACGATCTATCTCCGTAAAAGTTTATTATTATTTTGAATTTATTACCGGATAAAGGGATATGATAACCCACGATAGTGGCCCTATCTTGTGTTATCCGTCGTTTCAACTATGCTCGACGACTGCCGAACGCGGGTTGGGGATGTAGGTGAAGATTTCCGTAGGGGCGCACAGCCGTTCGCTCGTTTTCCGCATCACCACCCCAAATAACCGCATATTGCCTATTCGATAAGAACGGCGGGTCGAGATAAACCAAATCGACGAACGCATCCGGCAGCGTCCGCATAACCTCGAGATTATCTACGCAGTGAAGGGTGTTGATTTTTGCTCCTGTTTTTCGCTTTCCTCATCGAGTTATAATTCAAAGAGGGCTACTTAACAAAAGAAAACTTCCCGGCAGGGGCGGTCGCCACGCAGTGACGGGCAGCCTTCGGCAAGATAAATGAAGCGCGCGACGATTGTGGGGGTGTTGTTTGTTTCTCGGTAGGTCACGCCGCGCGCTTTTTTTGGGGGTATTTATTTGTATGTTATTCTTTTACATATTGCCCGCATCGATAATAAGATATGTTTATCTTTGCGTTGCTATTCTCCGAAACGTCGAACCGATTCGATTCATCGATCGGAACGACGACAAAACCATCGAAATCTAACTCTCCGTCGATAATGGCATAAATTACACGCCCGATCTCGAACAACAAGGATTCGCGATCGTTATCCAATGTGCCGAACTCCGCCAAATCCGAATGAATGGTCGCGATTTCGTCGTCGCCATTTTTCTTCGAAAATGGCATACTGACCGCAGCTATCGTTCCTCCATAATCGACTGGTTCGATATCCAGATCGAGGATTCCCTCGACGATCATATTATTCTCATCGATAAATGTTTCCGGAAAATCGAACGAAACCAAAAACGCACGGCTCGAATTGGTTCCATAAATCGGTGCATCGAAAGGCAATTCTTCGATCTGTGTATCTACCACATCCCTCGCTTCGATTTGGCCGTTCGTCAAACCCATGACAACTGAACACAGAGCCGACATCGAGAAAGCAATATATATTTCCATTTTCATTCTTTGCCTTTCAGTTATTTGATTAGTGTTACTTTTTTTCCATCCTCGAAAACCGGATCGACTCCGTTTTCCGCGATCATGCGATACATATAAACGCCGGATGGTAAATAGTCTCCATTCGAGTCGCGCCCATCCCATGTCGCTCTATATGACCCGGCGGACAGCGCTTCGTCGAGAATGGTCGTTACATTTCGGCCGACGATATTATAAACCTCGATCGTCACTTTCGAGTCTTGCGGGATGTCGAAATCGATCCCGACATTCGAGTTGAATGGATTTGGCACGGCGAACCCAAGCTCGAATTTCTCTGGAAAGTGGGATGTGCTATCGCCGTAGAATTCGATGTCTTTCGCAAGAGCGTAGTCGTCGCACGTGATACCGAGCGGCTGGATTTGATAATCCGCGAAACCTGGTTTCTTGATAAGCACTCGCGTGCCTTTGTCCATATCGATATCCATCTCGCAATCGGTAGAGCCGCAATTTTTATCCTGACATGTCCCGGTGAAATGGAATTCCACCGAATCGCCGACCATCACGACGATCATCGCGTTTTCGACGGGCGATCCGTTCTCACGGTCGCCGACCGATAGCGAGTTTTTTGTCCAATCGATATCGACTGTGAAATGATTTAAATTTTTGATAGGGCCTTTTCCGATTCGAGGGGGATTTGGCAAACGGCAAATTATCGAAAAAAGCCCTATACTCCCATTACCTCCTTTGGAAGCTGGAGCTGAAGAAGCCGGGAACGTTATCCTCCCGTCCCCGCGAACGTTATAGAGATGTCCCCGGCCCTCACGAATTACCATTGTGGGTTTATAATATTCGACCGACGGATCGTAGTAGAAGACGAATGTCCGTGTGGCCTCGAATCCGGTTCCCACGAACGTATGGTTGTCTCCCCACGGTATATCGTCTTCTCCGGTCGCCGCCGATCCTATGAAGTTCCAGTCGTAGCCGACATCCTTTTCCCATTCGAGAACCCTGATTCCATCGAGTCTAATGCTGTCCGGTTTATGCGAATATAGAATCCAATAGGCGGCCGATGCATCTGGTGTATCCAGCGCCGCATCGACATATCCGCCCGTTGCGTTGTTCCATTTCCATATACAATCGGCGTTCTCGAATATATTGGATACCGTCGATTCGCCCGGAATTATCGGCACGGAAACGAGATTCCAGCCGATGTCGAGGTCGAACGTTATTTGCGAAATGCTATCCTCATCTTCAAAGGCCAATATCCAATCGGTTCCGGTGATAAAATCCTTCTTTGTGGCCGTGATGAAGATGGTGTCGCCGCTTTCGAGATCGAGGCCCGGTATGCTCGCTATCTCGAAGTCGGAGAAGGACACGAACGAACCGGCGTATGGCACGACCTTGCACAGCGGCGTTTTGTCCTCGAAAGGCCCTGATGTCAGGCAGATTTTTGTGTCGTGGAGCCAGCGTGCCGGGCCGTCAGAATCGATATGGATGGTGAGGCTATCGCCATCGACATCGCTGTTGTAATAAGCGCCTGCCGGATCGGTGGTTATGATGAATCTCGATGGTTCGTTCGGCCCATAGTATCTTGAAAGCGGATCGCCGATCAATCTCGGCGACCATATCAGATAATTTTGCCATGCCTCGCCGATAATCTTGTTATAGCCGCGAATTCGCTGTGCGAAATCGTGCGGATCGCCGCCGCCCAGGATTCCGCCATAATAACATAGCGCTCCACGCCCCACGAATTCATATCCGAATTCGCGCGCCGTTTTGCAGCCACCGGAAATGACGGTTGTTGGGTATCTGAAGTTGTGATAATAAAGGTCGTAGTCGATATACCCGCTTTCTCCCGAACCGCAACACGCTCCGCCGCTTTTATACCAAACATTGTGCGTTCCGTGGCCGAAATGCCACGCGGTGCCGTAACCGACATCCTCGAAAGCGGATGTGATCGTCGCGTTCATGGCGCTCTGTGTGCCGGCGGGAGGCAGCCCCATCAGTGTATCGTGGCATGTATAATGAGTGAGATCGAATCCCGCGCCGCGAACGAACGGTTCCTGAGCGGCCGCATCGACATAGCCGTAAATCAGATCGGTAGTCTGCGATATGAACATAAACTTATCCCACCATCCGCCGGGAATGAACTCCGTCTCATTCTGAATTATTCTATCGACGAAGCCTTCCGTTCCAACTGCGCCATAATGCTGCTCGGCCCATATTCTGCCAACTGCGAGACGCGGAAAATAAACCGGCAGCGAATAACTCGATTCGGTGACAGGCGGGTGTGAGTCGTCGTTCAATCTCATTCCGGGAAGGCTGTCCTGATCGTAATAATCCGGCCCGATAAAACCGACATAGCTGAGATCGTAGGTCCCCGCGCTGTCCTCATAAAAGAAGAGTGTATCCGATATGAACCGCCGAATCCACGTCGTTTCCGATTCGGCTGGATATAGCGGCTCGTAAATTTCGTAGATTTCATGTGCACTCGCGGTATGAACCCGCCATCCCTGCTTATATCGAAGCGCGGCCAGCTTATCCGCAGACCGGCGATAGTAATCGTCGGCATGATCGGCATAGACATATAGAACTTGATAGCTCTCGACGCTGGAGTTAAAGGTATAGGATCGTTGCGGAAGGTTGATGAAAACCGTTCGATACGAATTCTCTAGCCATGATTCGATCGAGGGTTTTCCAAAATTTCCCTTCGACGTTATCCTCAACCTCGCCTTGCAATGGATACGGATCGAGTCTGATCCGGGATTATACGAATACAAATTATAGTGGAAACCAACGCCATCCAAAGCACGCCACTTAAAAGCTGTATCCATCGCGGCTACCTCGTCGAAAAGCCATCCCTTTCGGTCGTATGCCGAATAATCTATCGGAGAGCAATCCGGACAACCCTGATATTCTATTATTTCAGATGCCAGACGGATGCCGGTGAAGACATAATCTTCAGTTTCATCGACACTGAATCTCACCGATTTGAGAGACGGAACACAGACCGCGCTTCTTTTCGTCATCTTAACAGGGAATCCGACGCCGTCGCTGGCGGCAACAAAACCAGTTCCCGGCGCACGGATTATCAGATAGGGTTCGTTATCGAAATAGACCGTATCGGCCCATATCCTCGATATTTTTACCTCTATTATCGTGCTGTCGTCGTCCGAATGAACGACCTCGAATATATTATTATTGAGATCGCCCTCATCGGGGAATAGATCGATCCATCCAGAAAGGGCGCTGTTAATCGGAATCAAAATTACCAAGAAACAAATTGTTAATGCCGTTTTCATGTTACCCCCGTTTTCAGCTCGATTTCAATCCTGGCTTTTTCAGCAACCTTTTTTAAAAAAGCGCATCGCCAGGCGATCTCCACTGAACAGGATAAACAGGTTGACAAACATTACAATGCCTGAAGAATACGGATAGAATACGGGGGAATACCCGGTATTATCGAGCGTAAGTTATTAGAGGGATGTGAGATAGGAGAGCAGGCTTACGCCTTTGCTCTTGATATTTAGTTTTCCGCGGATATTATCCCGATGGAACTCGACGGTTCTCTTCGAGAGTATAAGCGCCTGCGCGATCTCTTTGGTTGTGAGACCGTTCTTTATCATATTGCAGATCTCGACCTCTCTCGAGGTGAGATTGTTGGCTTTTCTCAATAGGTTATCCCCGAAAGACGATGTGATCTCCAGGATCGTCTTCTCGATCAGATCGATATAGACCTCGTCCTCCGGTTGACCGATGGATTTCAATCTTTCGAGCAGCGGAAGGAGAAGGTGGTCTATGTTCGCGACCAATCGGTTATTGAGGGTTTCCTTTTCGATCTCTAATTGACCCAGAATTTCCTTCAGCGCGATATTTTTTCTATCGAGGCGGACATTTTGTTCCTCGAGCCTTTTTTCATTTTCGCGTAAAGTCTCCTCGGCTCTCGCGAGTTCCCGTTTGATCAGGGTTTCCTTCAAAACCCTCACCACGATTTCGGGAAGATAATCGAGGATATTCGCTTCCTTGATGAGGTAATCCCTTGCGCCTAGCTTCATCATCTCGACGGCGATCTCCTCGCCGCCCTGCCCGGTAAGCACGATAAACGGCACGTCGAGGCCGCGTTTTCTCATCTCGATAACGAACTCCCTGCCGTCGATGTCGGGAAGTCGGTAGTCGAGCAGTATGAGCGAATCGGGATTTTCGGATATGAATTTGAATGCCTCTTCGCCGTTGAAAGCGCCGGATATATCGAAACCGGCACGATGAAGTCTTTTTTGGATTAGTGTATTAAGCGCTTTGTCATCCTCGACGACAAGCAGTTTCCATTTCGACATTTCGGTGGGATCCATGTGGCTTTTAATATCTACTTTTACGCTCATTCCATAACCTCGTTTTCCCAATTATAAACAAATGTAAAAAGTTCGCAAGTCAATATCGATCTGCCCGAACGGGAACAGTATAGGACAACAGATATCCGAAGGAAACCCATCAGGATGGTTGACCAGTTCAGTTTTTTGCTCTTATGACGAGAAAAGCGCGGTGGATATATATTTGGCGCCGCCATCCGGGAAAATCGTGACGATAGTCTTCCCCGTGCCGAGTTTTTCGGCAACCTCGATAGTGGCCGCAAGCGTTTCGCCGGAAGAGATCCCTGCGAAAATGCCCTCCTCGACCGCGAGTCTGCGCATTATATCCAGAGATTGTGTTTGGTCGAAATAGGATGAAATGTATATCGAGCGAGGGGTTGTAAAGACAAACGAACGTGCCTATGCGGGAGTGATGTAGAAAAGCCGCACGGACAAACGCCACGGCTGGATCGACATCTTGGAATAACTACTGTCCCAAAGATTTGAAAAGTTTAAGTTGACTGCTGTTTTTGTAAGTAATTGTATCCGGTGGACTTAGCGCGTGTGCGATTATCACATTCAAAAACAATTTTGCGCTAATCAACTATTCACGGAGCAAATCCCGTGGAGTTTAGCAAGTCGGCTGAGGCCCGGCCGGCGACCGCTCGAAACCCCGCAGGAAATTCCCGCCGAGGATTTTTAATATAAGATCGTCCGAATAGTCGCGCCTTAAAAGCTCGACTGTGATCTCGATGATTCCTGTGCAATCGGTTATCTCCGATGGAAGGTTGCTGACGCCGTCGAAATCGGAGCCGAGCGCGAGAATATCCTCGCCACCAAGCGCGACGATGTGGTCGATGTGATTCACAAGATCGGCGACTCCGACATCGGGGATCTCCTTATTGGAGATGAATCCCGGATAAAAATTTATCCCGACGATGCCGCCTTTGTCGATAATCGCTTTTATCTGCTCGTCTGTGAGGTTGCGCGGCGAGTGTTTCAATTCCATGCAACACGAATGCGTGCATATCGGCGGCGTATCGAGAATATCGAGTGTTTCCCAGAATGTCCGTTCGCCGGAGTGCGAGAAATCGACGAAACCACCGAGGCGGTTTATCTCCGAGATAGCCTCGCGGCCGGCATCGGAGAGGCCGTTTTCGTGTGAATTTTTATCCATGCACGATGTCGCCCACGGATTCGAGTTGTTCCATGTGAGCGTGAAGATGCGCACCCCGCGCTCGAAAAACCATTCGATTTTTGACAGGTCGCCTGCGAGCGGGTGCAGGCCTTCGATCTCGATAATCGCGCTGACCGCGCCGCGCGAAAGGTTCTCGCGGATAGCGGCGGAATCGGTGGCGAGAGCGAGCTTGCCGCCGGAATTCTCTATAGCCGCATGGATAGCATCGAGTTCTTTCACGGCGATTTCGAACCATTTGTCCGGCGATTTGCCCCATTTCGGATAGACGAAAAGGCTAAAGGCCTCCGCCCATATGCCGATCTCGATCATTCGCGGGAGATCGAGATGGACCTTCGATGAGCCTTCGACGAATCTCGATGCGGCCTTGGTCATCGAGAACGTGTCGGCGTGAAGATCGATAAGCGGCGCTTTATCGTGGAGCCTTCGAGCGCGGGCAAACAGTTCGTTTTCGTTAAGCGGCATTTTATCCTCCGTGTGGCATATCATTACAAGATATACAGATTTGATATTAATTCTAATAATACACAGTGAAAATGCAAGCGGGCATAGAACGCAATAGTCATGAAAATTCACTTTCCACTGTTGACAAATACCGTAGGGTCGAGGCAGGCGTCGCCTCTGCTCAGGGAACGCGCGGTCGTTGAGCGAAGTCGAAACGACGGATTGCAAACGATAATTGCGGCATTTCCCGTAGAAACGTAGCCATGCAGGTTTCTTCGGTCACATGTTGCGTCTCTACAAAACTGGCCGAGCCTCGCAGATTTCATTCAATTCAACACGCTCGGCCCTTACCTTGAATTTTGAAATTACATCACCTTTTTATTTGCTATACCGAAATCTATGTATTATACTAATTGATTGTATTAAGTGTATTGTAAAGGTGATTATCATATTTTTTTCAATAAACAAGAAAGCCGTGGCGAAAGATTTGGTGTGCCACCGGCCATAGGGAGTAAGACATGAAACGTTCGATTTTATTCACGGTAATTTCGGTGGTCGTTCTGATTTCGGCCGTTATGGCGGTCGGAGAGAAGCCGGTCGTTCCGGTTGGTTCGGCGAATCTTACATTTGCGCCGGTCGGCCCGGTTCGCGCCAACGCGGTTCGAAACCTACATCGCGCCAAATTGGACGGCGATTTTGAGATGGCGAGTGCGCTCGATGCTTCAATTTCGCTTCCATCGACGGAGGATGTCCCGATGGGAACGCCGTCATCGACGGTCGTCGAGCTGGCAACGGCGGTGCGGATGCGCCCCGCCGATTTCGGCTCGGACATATTCGTCGCGGCGGGCGCGTTTATCGAGAAGAATCCGAGGATTGCCACGGCTTCGACCGGCGAAATGTTCTGCGTCTATGAGGTCGAGGGTGGCACCGTTTCAGACAATCCATATCTCGTTGTGAAAAAATCGACTAACGGCGGCACAACATGGAGCCCGCTGGTTAATCTGTCGAACGTATCGAGAAACATCTCCAGGGCGAGAATCGCAATCGGAGAGGGTGCGCAGGATTGGGTTCTCATCGCCTTCGAATCGCGCAATACATCGGATGGCGATGCAAGGGTCGAGTTTTGCAAGTTCGCTTTCGATGGAACAGGCGCGACGTCGCTCATCGTGGATGGATCGAGCCTCATAAGCAAATACTCCCCGTCGATCTGCGTCGAGGATTTTTCACTTTACAACATCTATATCGGATATATCCGTAGCAGCCTTCTCCGAACGGATTTTTACATGGCGAAATCGACCGATTTCGGTGTGACATGGACGACGCAAAACATCGATGCCTCGGGCGCTATCGAGACCGATGTGACCTGCGGCGGTGGATGGGCCGTTTATGCCGTCACGCAGACGGACGACGATAATGGCGATATTCGTTTCATCAGAAGCACCGATTTCGGTGCTTCGTGGAGCGCGCCACTTACTGTTTCGACTACGCATAAGGATTACTTCCCGCAGGTCGCCGCCGATGGCGAAAGCACCGTTGTCGTGGTCTATGCTTATGCCTATAGCGCCAGCGACCACGATGTCTATTACTCGAATAGTTCAAATCGCGGAGCGGATTTCTCGACCGGGAACGCCCTTTCGATGTCAACATACAAAGAGACCTTACCTGCCATTACGGCCGGGGATGAGGCGATATTTGCGGCTTTTCATCGAGCTGGCGAAACGCGCTTTGCGCGCTGGAATAGCGATCTGTCTTATTTTGGTTTAAGCAAAGTCGTTTCTGACGGCGCGACGTGCGAGGCTCTGGCTCCGGATGTCGTTATTATCGAAGGCTCGCCGGGAAGTCCTTGTCCCGGAGTTGTTTGGACGAACCGCTATACGCCGACCGATTTCGATATCGAATTCGACTCGGATTGCTGCCCCGAACCAGTGGCGGATTTCTCCGCAGATACACTTTCCGGAGATGCACCTTTGACGATTCATTTCACCGATGAATCGGAGGGCGCCACTTCGCTCGATTGGGATTTCGGCGATGGCAGCGCACACAGCGCCGCGACCGATCCAGGCCATACATACACCGATGGCGGAGATTTCACGGTTATTCTCACCGCAACGAACGAATGCGGCAGCGATATCGAGACCGGGGTTATTCATGTTACCTGTCCCGATGTCGATGCGAGCTTTACGATGTTGCCGTCCGGCAGCGGCGATGTGCCTTTCATAGTGAACTTCGGCAGCACTTCGACCGGCGGCGTTTCGAGCTATTATTGGGATTTCGGCGATGGCAGTCCTTCAGCAAGCGGACCGAATCCGGTTCATACATTCGATTCTGTTGGAGTGTTCACGGTTGCGCATATCGCGGCAAACTCATGTGGCAACAGCGATACGGCGACGAGTCTCGTCCGTGTGTATGCCGTGACCGAACCGGTGGCGGCTATATCACCGACAGATATCGATTTCGATTCAGTCGGCGTCGGGGGCTATGCCGTTAGGAATGTCACAATCTCGAATACCGGAACTGGCATGTTATGGGTTTATCCCGATGCGATAACCGAGCCAGCTTTCAGTTTTACATCCCCGGATAGTTTCAGTGTCGCGCCATCCGACGATTATGTTCTGAGCGTGTTCTTTTCTCCGACCGCCGAAATTCCATATTCGACCACCCTGTCTTTTGAGACGAACGACGACGCTCATCCGATATTGACCGTCGATCTATCTGGTGTCGGCATCGCCTCGGGTGTTTCGGACAGCGTATCCGTTTCGCCTGTCGAGTGGGACTTCGACTCGGTCAGGGTTAGCGAGTGCGCAACGAGGCGTGTATATGTCTATAATAATTCGGCCGATACGGTGTGGATCGATTCGCTCAGGATCGACGGCGATCCGTGCTTCAGCTTTCCCTCCTTTGCGCCGGAGCCGATTCGACCGGGTGGGTCGATCTGGCACGAGATGGAGTTCTGCCCGACCGTCACCGGCAGTTTTTATGGAACCATGAATGTTTATACGGAGGTTTCGAGCCATGCGATCCCGATCTCCGGAAAGGGATACTCCTCTTCCGCTTGCACGGATTACGGCGATTGGACGCTCTGCGCCGATATACTGACATCGACGCGCGCGGAGGGCCACGTGACTTTCCTCGACAGCGACGACGATACGGTCTTAACGCTCGAAGAGGTCGGAGGCATCGCCTTCATCGACCTTTCGAGCAATGCGGGTACCGGCCTGTGCAAATTCCACAACGACGACAGTTCGAGCATCACGATGATGGCGGGCGGGTTCAGTCTGAGCACGAGTAGCGGCAAAATCACCAGCCATCCATCGTTAGCGGATATCAATGTGCTGCCCGATTCGCTTTTGAAGCTTCCATTCGATCTCGACATCACGGTGCCGCCGATTACTATCGACATCCCCGCCGGTTGGTGGAAGGTTCGCGGCGTCCTTAAGCTTAAGGATTCCACGACGACTATCGCGGAGATCGGCGTAGCCCGCACCGCCCATGCAAACGGCGATGTTTCCTACGAGCTTAGCGATTTCGGCGTTACGCTTTTCGACGGGGCGTTCGAGCTGCTTTTCGAGGATGTCTATATCTCCGAGGATCACGACACTATCGAGGCGGGCAGGCTCAAGGCAAGCATATCTCGCCATCTTGTTCCAAAGGTTTCGGCATGGCTGGAGAAAGATTCGAGTGGATATGACAGCCTTCACACAGGCAGGGGCGAATGGTTCAAGATTGACGCGAAATCTCTCGCAATCGTCGAGGGACAGCTTAAAAGCCTCGATGTCAAGTTCACGATCCCGGACATGAAATTCCTCGGCGAGGCTAATCCTTTAACGATAAAGGGTGTCAAAGGCGAGCTTGGAATTCGAGACGGACGCCTGACAAAGGTCGCCGGCGAGGGGAAGTTTGGATATAAGGGATTGATGCCCGATTGGGCCGGAAGCGGCGCGTATATTCGAGTTTCGTTGGCGTTCAATGAGCGTGGTTGGGATCGCGTTGGTCTCGGATATCACGGCGCTTCGCCGGGCGTTCCGCTCGGCACAACGGGATTTTTCCTGACCGGAGTCGATGGCGAGGTCGGCCATATAACGGCGGGGATAGAGTCGCTCTATGTCGAATTCGGTTGCGATCTAAAGGGTGGGCCGTCGCTGCCTCTGGTCGGCGGGATTATGACGATGACGCCGAGCGTCTATCTCGATTTTGGCGCTGATATATATCGCCTCGACGGCGATGTCAGATTCATCCGCAATTTGGTGCGCGGGCACGGCTTGCTCGAATATCGTTCGAGGGACGTCGGTGGTGGATGGGGGGTTCGCGGCGAGGCTTCGATCACTGCAGGGATTTCCTCCGCCGTTTCTATCGAGGGTCAGATCGATGCGCATGTTTGGACGACACACGCCGGCGACGGGATTCATTTCGTGGGTCATGGCGGTGTTACGGCGAGTCTAAAGCACAACGCCATTTTCTGGCTATGCCCGACGAGCACCATCAGCGTCGGCGCGCACGCATACTTCGGTGAGTTCAGGCTTCCGAGCGATATGGGTGGTCATTGGGGTGCGAAGGGCGTTCTCGAATGGAAGCCCTTCGGAATCGAGCCGCAGATCGCATACATCGACGGTCGTTTTCTCGTGAATTCGGCCTCCGAGCAATACCAGCCGCGCACATCGCGCAGGTTCGCACGTCCGGCTTCTCCGGCATCGGTCGAGAATATCTATGATATAGTCGATAGCGATATCAATCTCTTCATCGCAAGGACGAGCATAAGCGAGTCGGCGGAATTCACGATTCTCAGACCGGGTGGCACAATAATCACACCCGATAGCTGCTCGACGACCGACAGCCTCGCCACTTGCTACTATTTCGAGCAGACCGAGGATGACGGCAATCACTATATGGGTTATATAGTTCGCGGCTCCGAGCCGGGCGCGTGGACGGCGTCGCTCGACAGCCTCGAAGCCGGGGACGACAGCTACGGTTTCCAGATCAAGGGATTCTACAATCCCAAGATCGCGAGCTTGACCGGAACCGGAACGTATCTCTCGATGAGCGGATTTGGCAGCACCGATTCCATCAGGATAACAAGATATATCGATCGCGTTCGCGCGGGCGAGTTCCAGAATATCGGCATGGTTATCGACGAGCATATCTATTCGCCGATCGACACGTCATACACATTTGCCTCAGCCGATCCGGCGGCGCTCGGCCTTTCCGAAGGCGAATACTATATCTACGTGATGATTCAGGATAACGACGGCGCGATCGTTTTGGCATCTGACACGATCGATCTCGTAGTCGCTCCAGTCGATCTCGTTGCGCCGTCCGCTCCGACGGGAGCCGTTGCGACCGTCTCCGATTCGGTTATCAAGGCGGCATGGCGGATGAACGACGAGCCGGACCTCCTCGGATATCGATTCTATAAGGGCGCTTTCGACTTGACGATGAGCATCGTTTGGTGGGATACGGTCGATGTCGGCGATCTCCCGCGCGCGCAGATTCTGGATTGGAAATGGAATATTCAGGATACGGTCGGCATCGTGTTCGGCGTTTCGGCCTACGACAACTCCGACAACGAAAGCGCGATCGCGCAGTTCGGTTTGACCGGCGGTTTTGCAGGCGATTACGACATAACTCCGCCATCGATCGCATTCGGCACACCGACGATGGATATTCCAAACGGCTATGTCGATATCGGGTGGCTTTGCAGCGACACCGACGTCCGCTTCTATCGCCTTTCCGTCGGGCTTTACGATGGGGATGAGATGTTCGTCATCGATCTTCCGCCCGATTCGGTGAGTTACAGAGTTTCGAGTTTGAACCCCGGAGTGACCTATCATATGGGTATAATCGCGGTCGATAGCCTGCTCAACATGAGCGTGCCCGACGAGATGACGGTGAACTTCTACGACATCGCCGATTCCGATTTCGACGGGCTTCCAGATTGGTGGGAGATATTCTATTTTGGAAATATCGAATCTTACAACGGAGCGGACGACCCGGATGACGATCTTCTCATCAATCTACATGAATATACTATCGGCACCGCGCCGAACAACGCCGATACAGACGACGACAGGATCGGCGACTACTACGAATATGCCGACACGATGCTCGATCCTCTGTCCGATATCGACGAGGACGGCAATCGTATCCCGGACGATTGGGAGGAGTTCTATTTCGGTGGAATCCTTCCCGACCCGGTCGCCAGCGATGCCGACAGCGACGATCTTTCCGATTATAACGAGTTCGTTTTTCGGACGAATCCGCTCATCGTCGATACCGATGGCGGCGGCGCTTCCGACGGCGACGAGGCTCAGAATCATACCGATCCGACCGATCCTTTGGACGATAATGTCGAGGAATTCGATGTCGAGCTTTCGCGCGGTTGGAATATGGTTAGCATTGTCGGGCTTCCGATTGACGAGTCGGCGGAGGCGGTTTTCGCGGGTCTCGATGTCTATCGGTATAACACGCTCTCCGGGATATACGAGGAACCGGTAATCATCGATCCGGGCTACGGCTATTTCGTTCTTTCCATGCACGACACGACATTGACGATTCCGCTTTACCCGGACAACGATCTTACGATTCCAGTTTATGTTGGCTGGAACCAGATCGGCTCGCCGTCTGGCGGAAGCCAGATATTCGACCCGGACGACGACCCAGACGGTTCGGTGATCCCCGGAGCGTTCGGTTACGACGTTTCGACCTATAATTATTTCACGACCGGTTCACTCGAAGAGGGGTGTGGTTACTGGATCGTCAGCTCGAGATTTGCCCAGTTGAATCTCGAATCGGGGGACGTTTCGTCGAGATTTGCGAGGCCGGATTTCGAGGAGCTCAGCGATTACGGCACTCCTCCCGAACCTCCATGCACCTATATCGGCGAACGACCGATTCCGACCGAGATCGAGCTAATCGGCGTCTCGCCGAACCCGTTCAACGCGAAAGCTTCGGTGAATTTCGGTTTGCCGAAGAAGATGGACATCCGAATCACGGTCGAGGATATCCTCGGAAGGCGCGTGGCGGTTATCGCTGACGGAACATTCGACGCAGGCTACCACTCCGTCGTTTGGGATGGCCGCGATTTTGCTGGCGAGCATTCGCCGAGCGGCGTCTATATGTATAACATCCATGTCGATGACCGCGACCTTCGCGGCAAGATGATCCTGATTAAATAAGATCAGACGCCTAACATTTTCTAAATAAGAATGGTCGCGGTTCTCCGCGACCATTCTTATTTGAGGCTGGCGCTGGAAGGGGGAGGTATTGGGTAATGGGTAATAGGTTTTCGTCTTTTCGTAGGGATCGAGCGTGCTCGACCTGCGGGCGTAGCACGCTACTTATTTCCGAAATCATTCCCGGTGAAGTTCGCGGCATAACCACCGATTTTGGGAGAGGAAAATGCTGCAAAGCCTGTCAGGGAGATGTTTCTCGATGCGCTTCATCGAGTCTGTCACGTTCATTTTCTGCGTTATCTTAATTTTCAGCTTCCAAAAACGCGAAGGAGTAAGTATTATTGGAGAAATAAGGCATTCGTTGCGACGGTGAAAGTTATTGTCAAAGCGCCCACGAGGGATGAGGCCGAGGCTTTGTTATCGCGGCTTTTGGGGCTTAAACCGTTCCCTAAACTCCGGTTCGATACTCATTCAATGAAAGTAAGTAAATAGATAATATGTCAATTATAACCAATAAATAGACCCGCTCAACGCAACGCTGCAGTGAAATATATGAATGCACGCTAAATAAAGAATGGCCGCCGGAGAGTAAGGGAAAATCGAAATTATTCGTAGGATAACCTATTTCGCCGTAACTCTTTGAAAAGCAATGAATAATAGACGCTCCGTCGTCGCATTGCATCGTTTATTACGTTTTTATGTTTCGTATGGGAGGGTAATCCCACGGATGCCCTCACGCATTTCACTCTCTCGCAGGAGTTCGATAGATGACAATGATAATAGGACATCGTGGAGCCGCCGGTTACGAGCTTGAAAACTCGATGGCATCCTTCCGAAAAGCTGCGGAGATCGGTGTCGATTGCATCGAATTCGATGTCCGGCTCACAAAGGACGCCCGACCGATTGTAATCCATGATCGGACGCTAAGGCGCGTCGCTAATGTCAGAGGTTCCGTTGCAAGACAGATTTTCGAGGATTTCGATAAAGGGATTCGTCTTAAAAATGGCGAGAGAATCATGAAACTCGAAGAGGCATGTAAGTTTATATCCGAGAGCGGATTAAAAGCGTATATCGAGGTCAAGGCTCGAGATCGACGGGGCGTGATTATCGAGACGGTTCTCGACATCCTCGAACTCGACAGATTCTATATTGGCTCGTTCAATCATGAGTATATCCGTGAAATCGATAGGAATTTTCCGGAGATTAAAACGATAGCGATAACCAATCGCCATGGAAAAGCCCTTCACAGACTGGCCTCAGAAACGACATACGATTGCGTCTCCGTCAAGTTCAATTCGATCGATAAGGAAACGGTCGCCATCGCCCACGAAAACGGCGTCGAGGTTTTTGTGTGGACTATCGACGAACCGGATGACATCGAATTCGCAAAATCGCTCGGCGTGGATGGCATAGTCAGCAATTTCCCGGACCGGATACGACGATGACTACAAACCGAATTGGAATAGGCCGCAGAGCCGCTTACGGCGGCGTCATAATAGCGTTGGCGATCACCCTCGGATACGCCCTTGCAGCGATCCCGAATGTCGAGTTGGTTACATTTACCCTCGCTTTCGGTGGCGCGATCCTCGGATTCGGATGGGGCACGATTATCGGCGGAATGGGTTTCGGGCTGTATTCGATCCTGTCGCCATACGGCATGGCGCCACTGCCGCTTCTGATTTCGCAAATCATCGGTGGTGCATTCATCGGATTTGGCGGCGCAATTATCGGGAAATGGCTCCGCAAGAAAACTTCGCCGTTTAAGACCGTTTTTCTCACAGCATCGACAGGTGTTACGATAACACTTTTTTATGATGTGATTACGAATATCGGAAGCTATATCCTCATAGCATCATCCGAGACGCTCGCCGCGTTCGTAATTGGCGGGCTTGGATTCGCCGTCTTGCATATCGTCGCGAACGGCGCGATCTTCGCAATCCTAATGCCACTAATGATTAGGCTTGCGAGGAATAACGGATTGCTTTAAACCGATCGGATGATTTTTTTGTAAATCCCCTCGAGAATTTCGCAATAATTGCCCGGATCGAAATTTTCATGCACAAATCGACGCGCCAAAATCCCCATTCCGCGACGCCCTTCATCGTTTTTCCACAGAGATAGTGCCTTTTCGTGAAGGTCATCGACATCCCCCGGCTCGAAAAGCTCCCCGGTTTCCCCGGAAATAACCATCTCCGGGATACCACCGATCCGCGATCCAAGCACCGGAACACCGTCCGCGAGCGATTCTTGAACCGAGATCGGGAAATTATCCCAGCAAATACTCGGCGCGATTGTGAAGCGTGCGCGCCTGCGAATTCCAGACAACTCCGACGTCTCCACGAAACCGAGAAATTCGATATTCTTCGCATCGCTCGCCATGGATTTCAGCTCTGCCACGATAGGCCCGCTTCCGGCGATCTTCAAAACCGCATACGCCGGCATCTTCTTCCACGCAGCAATCAACACATCGACACCCTTTTCCTGCGAAAGTCGCCCGACATAAAGCGCATAATCGCCCGGCGGAAACCGTTTCTCCGGAGGAAGCTCCACGAAATAAGGCAGAACCGTGAATTTCGCGCCATCGAAGCCAGCCTCGAAGAACTTCCCCGCAAGAAATCGGCTCGGCGATATGAAAATATCGACTTTGTTTGCAACACGCAGGAGCCGGTGACCCCACGACTCGATTGCCGCCATCGAACTGGCTGCAAAAGAGCCTTTTTTGCATCTCCTTAATGGCGCGTTGATAAAACGCAGGCCGCCCTTTAAACATACGGTGCACAACCGCCCGGTTCGGTTATCAACAAAATTCGTATTCGGACAGAGAAGCGAATAATCGTGGAGGGTCCAAACAATAGGAATCCCCGCCTCGCGCAAAGGCTCGATTATCGACGGCGTGAGATGGTGAAGTATATTGTTCAAGTGGGCGACATCGAACGGCCCCTTATCCACGATCAACCTTCGAAGGCCGTCCGCCGACTCCCTGGAATATATCGTCCTTCTCAAAACACGGACGATACTCCGCAGAGATTTTTTTCTAAGCAATTTCGGAAAGTCGATGTAGCTCGGCCAATACTCCTCCGTTTCCGGGCATGGAAGAGAATCCGGGTGCCGCATCGCGTAGTGCAAGACCTCGTGCCCGCGCGACCTAAGCAGCTTCGCCAACCCGAGGACATGGACCGAAGCGCCGCCGCGCGGATAGTGGAACGTATTAACGAGAAGTATTCGCATCGCCCTCGAGATTAGCGACTCTCCACCGATATGCGGTTTCCACGATAGTTTCGAGATCGGTGAGGCGCGGTTTCCAACCGAGGATATTGGCAGCCTCGCCCGGATCGGCAACAAGAACCGCCGGATCGCCGGACATTCGAGGCGCAATATCGACGGGAAGCTTTATATCGATCTCCTTCTCGACAGCTTCGACAACTTCCTTTACACTGTAACCGCGACCGGAACCCAGATTGAGGACAAAAGATCCGTCGTCATCGAGAAGCAGCTCTGCTGCCTTAAGATGGGCTTCGGCAAGGTCCGTAACGTGTATATAGTCGCGGATGCAGGTGCCGTCCGGCGTAGGATAATCATCGCCAAAAACGAGAAGCTTCTGCTTTACACCCAGCGAGACATCGAGGCAGACATTCAAAAGCTGTGGATGATTCGGCGCGAGAAGGCCGAGCCGCCCCTTAGGGTCCGCGCCGACCGCATTGAAATAGCGAAGATTAGCGTATCTCAGGCCGTTCGATCTCCCCTCGTCCTCGATCATCCATTCGCAAACAAGCTTCGTTTTGTCGTATGGATTAAGCGGCGCGAGCGGATGGTCTTCATCGATGGGCACATAAGCCGGCTCGCCATAAAGCGCACAGTTCGAGCTGAAAACGATTTTGTCGGGACCGAATCTTGCCATAGCATCGAGCAGGTTGCGCGTTCCGACGACGTTGTTGTTCCAATACTTCGATGGGTTCTCGAACGATTCGCCGACGAAAGTCTTCGCCGCAAAATGGATCACGATATCGAATCGCTCCCGTCGAAGAAGCTCCTCGATTGAATCCTTTTCCAATAGATCGCCGATAACGAGATCGCCGTCGACCGCCCTCTCGAATCCGGTCGATAGGTTATCGAATACAATGGTCTCGTGACCGGATTCCGATAATGCGAGATTGGTGTGCGAGCCGATATATCCAGCTCCGCCGGTGAGTAATATCTTTGCCATTGTCGCTTTTTTCCTAAATAAAAACCTTATTTATCGGCGATTTTGCAGTGAACAGCGATATTTGGCCACCGCCCGACAACCGAATCCCAACACGGCGATTTCTCAAATTCAGAACGGCGAATATAATAAAGTTGTGTCGAATTATAGCGCAAATTTGCACGCTCCGTATCGCCGGTCGATTGGAAATTGGGATCTATGACATCGATTGCGATAGCGCACTCGAAACCATCGGTCGAATCGATGAAAACGCAGTTTGCCGTGAGATATTCGATAATTTCCATCGACCTGTTCGAGACCTGAATCTTAAGCGGTGTATCGAGGTTCTCCTTTTCGACATAGATTCCGATCGATGAAAGTGCCTCCTCCGAATCGTCTCCAAGCCTGCTTTTGCCAGAGGTTGCACACGAAAGGGCGACCAGTGCCGTCGTTATTAATAAAAAAAGAATGATCCTTGCTTTCATAGATTATCCATGAATAATTCCGAGTTCTTTGCCGACCTCACGGAAAATCCCGAGGGCGAATTCCAAATCTTCGCGGGTGTGGGTTGCCATGAAACTGACGCGTATCAAACAATCCCCCGGCGGCGTTGCTGGAGGAACCACCGGATTGATGAATATCCCCTTTTCCTCGAGAATCTTGCACATTACGAACGCCGTTTTCATGTCGCCTACATGCAGTGGAATGATCGGCGTCTCTGCATTGCCGGTATCGAATCCCATCGACTTGAAACCGTCGAGCATGAAATGGGTGTTCTCCCAAAGTCTCTCGATCCGTTCCGGTTCGCGGCGGATTATTTTCAATGCAGCCCTCGCCGCCGCAACATTTGCCGGTGAAGGCGATGCCGAGAAGATCAGCGCGCGGCTTTTGTGTTTGAGGAATTCGATAACCTCCGAACTCGCCGCCAGAAAACCGCCGATGGAGGCGAGCGATTTGCTGAATGTCCCCATCGTCATGGCGACGCGATCCCCAAGGCCAAAATGCGCCGCGCTGCCCTCGCCATGCGGTCCGATAACGCCGATCGCATGGGCATCGTCCACGAATACACTCGCGGAGAACCTCTCCGCAAGGTCGCAAATCTCCGGGAGCCGCGCGATATCCCCCTCCATCGAGAATATGCCATCGACGGCGATCAGCTTGCCACGCTCGCGAGGGATCGAGTCGAGTTTCGCTTCGAGATCGGCCATATCGTTGTGTCCGAAGCGAACGTTCTTTCCGAGAGCGAGTCGTGCGCCGTCGTAAATACTTGCGTGATCGAATTTATCCGTGATAACATAATCCTTGCGACCGACGAGTGCGGAAATCGTTCCGAGGTTGGCCTGGAAACCGGTCGAGAAGACGAGCGCCGCCTCGGTTCCCATGAAATCCGCAATCTCCTCCTCCAGCTCTCGATGGATCGTCAGAGTGCCGTTCAGAAAGCGGCTTCCGGCGCAACCGGTGCCGATCTTTCGAGAGGCCTCTACTGCGGCCTCGATAACATCTGGATGGTTCGTCAGACCCATATATGAATTCGACCCCAACATGAGAACGCGGCGTCCGTTTTTCATCGTCACCCAGGTTCCCTGTTCCGAGTCGATTTCGCGGAAATAGGGATAAAGACCGGCTTTGCGAACGTCGTCGGCATCGTGGAATCTGCTGCATTTATCGAGAATGCTCAAAGATACATCTCCATCAAAATTCTAAACCGGCGATCAATCGAATGGATAATGCGATGTATTCGCCTTCATATCTATAAACCCCGTAATCGTCCGGTTCATCGGGGTTTAAAACATTTCTGCCGACTATCGGGACGTCGTCGCTGGATGCGCCGTAATAGGTTACGGCGGGCTGGATGCCGAGCCTGACAATATTGCCGACATAGAACGATACGCCTCCAACGATGCCGATTCCCATGCCGCTGGAATTTCCGTCGAAATCGATATGGTATCCCACCGAATCGCCCTCGGCCCATTCATATGTGCCTTTCGCCGCGATCCACCCGAGAGTTACCTGCGGGCCGAACGATACATCGATATGATCGCCGAGATTTTTATGCATTATGATCCCGGCCGAGATCGAGGTTGCCATGCCGGACTCGAGCAGTCCGGCCTCCGGGAATTCAGAATAGCATCCCTCGATACGCCATCGAAACGCTGCCGGCCCAGGGAATTCGACCGCGACGCCCAATTCCATTATCGGAAATTCATCGACATAGTCGAACCAATGCTCCGATAACGGCAACGAGGGCGAGATGTGCGCGTAAATCGCGGTGCCTGCGCCGGTCGATCCGGCGACGAATGCGAAGATCAGAGCCGTCCGCAACAATTTTTGTATTTCTTTCCGCTGCCGCATGGGCATGGGTCGTTCCTTCCGACTTTTTTGCCTTTTGGTATCGACGGTTGTCTTGTGCCGCCGCCGCGTCGAGGCGGCGGGATATTCGATTTTCCAGAACCCTCCCGCGAAGCCGATACACCGTAACCGTCCTTTGAGCGATGCACCTCGCGAATTCGGTCTCTGCGGATGCCGCGTGCCGGTTCGGGCGGCGCTATTTGTGCGCGGAAAAGGCGTTCGAGCGCGAGATGGTTTATGTTATCGAGAAGGTCGGAGAAAAGCTCGAATGCCTCGCGTTTATACTCGATTAGAGGGTCTTTTTGGGCGTATGAACGCAGGCCGATGCCCTCCTTAAGCCCATCGAGCGAATAAAGATTCTCGCGCCACTGGCCATCGATGGTCATGAGAAAGATGTAGCGTTCAAGCCCGCGTATGACATCTTCGCCGAGAAGCATTTCGCGTTTTTCGTATGCCTCGAAAGCCGTATCCTCCAGAGCTGTTCGAAGGTCGGCGGGCTTCATCCTCGCATCGATTTTCGGCCCGAACGCATAAAGGAAGGTCTTCGAGAAATCGGCTTCGAGGTTGCTCCAGTCCCAATCCTCCGAGGGCGAGCCGGGATCGGTATATTTATCGATCAGCGAATCTACGAAGTCCCTGATCATCGATTTATACTGGTCCTTGAGATTGCCGCCGTCGAGTATATTGTTGCGCAATGTGTAAATCACCTCGCGCTGCGCGTTGTTGACATCGTCGTATTCGAGAAGGTGCTTTCGGATGGCGAAATTCTGCGCCTCGACCCTCTTCTGTGCCCTCCCTATCGATTTCGTAACCAGTGGGTGGGTTATGACTTCGCCCTCCTCTGCACCGAATCTGTCCATGATCGAGGCTACGCGATCGGAGCCGAAGAGGCGCATAAGATCGTCCTCGAGGGAGAGATAGAACCTCGACGAACCGGGGTCGCCCTGCCTTCCGCTGCGTCCGCGAAGCTGGCGGTCAATGCGCCGTGAATCGTGGCGCTCCGTGCCGACGATGTGGAGCCCGCACGGCACCTCTTTGCGGCAATCTCCAAGCGTCCATTCTCCGCCTGCGACCGGTGTATCGTCCGGCTCGTTCGAGAGAAGATGGCACCCCTCCGGACAGTGCACGACCGATGGCCCGAGCTTGATGTCGGTGCCTCGACCGGCCATATTCGTCGCGATAGTAACGGCGCCGGACTTTCCCGCATCGGCGACGACAAGCGCTTCCCTGCCGTGCTGCTTGGCATTGAGGACGTTGTGGTTGATCTTGCGGCGCTTTAACATGCGCGAAAGCGTTTCCGAGACATCGACGTTGACCGTGCCGACGAGGATGGGCCGACCCTTTTTGTGCCAATACTCTATCTCGTCGAGCGCGGCGGTGAACTTGTCGCGCCGGGTGAGGTATATCTCGTCCTCGAAATCGTTTCGGCGAACCGGCCGGTTTGTTGGAATAACGACGACCTCGAGCTTGTATATCTCCCAGAATTCGTTTGCCTCGGTCTCCGCCGTTCCGGTCATGCCGGCGAGCTTGTCGAACATGCGAAAATAGTTCTGAAGCGTGATCGTCGCAATAGTCTGGGTCTCCGATTCGACCCGGACGTTTTCCTTCGCTTCGAGCGCCTGATGAAGGCCATCCGAAAAGCGCCTTCCGGGCATGAGCCTTCCGGTGAATGAATCGACGATGAGGACCTTGCCTTCCATCACGACATAATCGACGTCTTTTGCGAAAAGTATATGCGCCTTGAGTAGTTGGCTGATCGCGTGATTTATGACCGAGCGCTCGGAGTAGAGTGCGTAGGCCTTTTTCTTCTCCTCGTTTTTTTTCGTTTCGTCCAGTTCCTCGTTTCCCTCGATCTCGGAGATAAAGCCGGTGATATCCGGCAGCTCGAAGATCTCCGGGTTGCGGCTGTCGAGCGACTGGCGTCCCTTTTCGGAGAGGTTGACCGAGTTTTCCTGCTCATTGACGGCGATGAACAGCTTTTCGTCGATCTCGAACATGTTTTTATCGCGAAGCCGGTCGGCTTCTATGCGCTGGATTAGCTTAATGATTCCCGGTTCCTTCGAGAGTTTCAGGAAACGGCTATTTTTCGGTGTGCTGCGACTAACCATGAGCAGATTTTCGCCGCCAGCATAGATTGCATCCTTGTCCGGTTTGTCCGATTCGTCGAAGAATCCGGCATCTTTCAGCCCTGTTTCCGCATCCCTGAGAAGCGATGTCGATTGCATGATCTGCTTCTGGACGAGCGAGCGGATTCCGGGTTCGTATTTTGCAAACGTCTCGTGAATCTTCGAATCGACAGGGCCGGATATAATAAGCGGCGTGCGTGCCTCGTCGACTAGGACGCTATCGACTTCATCGACGATGGAATAATGAAATTTTCGCTGAACACGCTCCTGCGGGCGTCGCGAGAGATTGTCCCGAAGGTAGTCGAATCCGAACTCGTTGTTCGTGCCGTATGTAATATCGGCCTCGTATTGGGCGCGGCGCTCTGCTGTATTCGGTTCGACACCGTGGTGGATACAACCCACCGAAAGACCCAAGAACTCGTAGATTTGACCCATCCATTCTGCATCGCGTCTGGCGAGATAGTCGTTCACCGTGACGAGATGGACTCCGCGTCCGGTGAGCGCGTTAAGATAGACCGGCATGACTGCGGCGAGTGTTTTGCCCTCGCCGGTGGCCATCTCGGTGATCTTTCCCTGATGAAGGACGATTCCTCCGATCACCTGCACATCGAAAGGAATGACTGCGCGGAATATTTTTCCGTCGTCGAAACGCACCAGTGTGAAGCTATTTGTGAGTTCGTGTGGGAATGCCTCCGGAAGCTCGGCGGTTTGCCTGCTCGAATATCCTTGTGGAGTTCGCTCCACCCATTCGAAATCGTCGGGGTTGTATTTGTCCGTGACATCGTCTCCCCAGAACATGTTCTGACCGGCTGCGACGAACTCTTTTCCGGTCAGGCGATAACACACCTCGCGGACGACGGCGAAGGTTTCCGGCAACAGCTCGTCCAAAACTTGTTGGTTCGACTCGTGAAGCGCCTTCGCAAGCTCCTCTTTGCGGTTCATCGCCTGTTCTCGGATTTCTTCGCCAAGCTCGCCGGTAAGCTCCGTTCGGATTGTTTCGAGTTCTTCGCTAATATCCTTTGTCCATTCCGCGATCCTTTCGCGGAATTCGTCCGTTTTGGCCTTAAGATCATCGTCGGACAGGCCCTTTAAGGCATCGGATCTCGAGTTTACTTCATCGACTAAAGGCAATAATTTTTTTAGTTGCCGGCCGCTCGAGGTTCCAAAAACCCGCTTAAATATTTCGCCTATTTTTGCCATAATAATCTCACCCAATAGATTTAATTGAATAATATATTCCATTTAAAGGTGAGTGTCAAGCTATGGATACTGTCTCGAATATTAGAGAAAGGCACGGCTCGCACCACAAGACATAAGATGCCCGGTTAGACCATTACACTTCCGCCCCAATCCCCACAGCCGGTCGCCCCTAGCAAACGGCACTGTCAAAAGAAAGATAACATATCTCAAATATATGTAACATTCTCAAAAGATGATTGCTTGAGATTGGTGATTTTTAACAGAAAACATGAAATTAACCCGTCATTGCGATGTCATTAGATATGGCAGTATGGCATGTGGGCCTTTTATGGAGCGGAGCGACCAATACAGGCCTTGGTGGCGGCAATCTCATCGGCCACGGGTCATCCGCGAGAAATCTGCAAGACGACGTGGAAATCTCCCTTACATTATATACATGACAGGGTGGATACCATGTTTCTTTACCGGACAAAAATATCTAAAAAAATCCTTGACTGTTGATGTGCCCGGACATATTATTGCTGAGTTATTGGACGGCGGCATAGGTGCAGCGTCCCGTAAAATGAATGTTTGCAACGTGTTGCGCCCCACGTGCCGGTTATAATAGGTTAGGATACGGGGCCGTAGCTCAGCTGGGAGAGCGCCAGAATCGCACTCTGGAGGCCGTGGGTTCGAGCCCCATCGGCTCCATATTTTAATCGGATGTCAGGATGATTCTTTCGGGGAGAACTGCAATCGTTACCGGCGCGGCCCGTGGAATTGGGGCGGCTATCGCACGTAAGTTGTCGGAGAGTGGGGCCAATATGGTTCTCGCCGATATAGAGGAATCCAAATTGCGCGATTTGGCTGGTGAGTTGGGTGGAGTGGCAGTTGCGGCTGATATCTCGACGGAGGATGGTGCAGCAAAGGTCGTCGATGTGGCGATCGAGAAATTCGGTTCTTTAGAAATACTTGTAAATAACGCGGGAATTAGCAGAAATGCGATCATTTTGAGGATGAAGGCCAAGGATTTCGACGATGTTATTCGTGTCAATCTTCGTGGAACATTCCTAATGAGTCGCGCTGCGGTGAAGCAGATGATCAAGGTTCGCTACGGAAAGATCGTTAATATAGCGAGCGTGGTGAGTTTCAATGGAAACGCCGGTCAAGCGAGTTATGCCGCATCCAAAGCGGGAGTTATCTCGCTGACTGGGACACTTGCGAAGGAGCTCGGCGTTCGTGGAATCAGAGCAAACGCAGTCGCGCCGGGTTTTATCGAGACCGACATGACAAAGGATTTGCCCGAATCGGCGATCTCCGGTTTCTTGAATAGGGTTATTTTAGGTAATGTCCCCGGATCGCCGAACGACGTCGCCGAAACAGTTCTTTTTTTGGTATCCCCAGCGTCAGATTACATCACCGGAGCTGTGATCCCTGTTGATGGTGGGATGCTGATAGCATAAAACTCAATATCTTAGTAGTAATTATACTACTTATGCAACTTAGCGATATTCGTCCTCGGGCCGAATGTCGCGTATGAATGACCCGGGATTTCACCATATTTGGTGTGTCCCGCGTTCGACGCGGGTTTTTTGTTTTTAGATATTGTAAATAATGAAGGCAATTTTTTTCGAGGCTATAATACCCGGTTTAGATAACTGGAGGACACAATGAGAAAGAGGAAAAAGGTTCGCGATGGTTTCGTGATCTCCGACCGAATGGACAAAACGGTTTCGGTCGAGGTCGTCAAACTCGTGCGCCATCCACTTTTCGGTAAAGTAATTAAGCGACGGTCGAAGCTTAAAGCCCACGACGGCGAAAACAACTGTCACGTGGGCGATAGGGTTCGGGTAATCGAATCTCGACCGATTTCCAAAACCGTTAGATGGCGCGTTTCCGAGGTTTTGGTTCGCGCAGAATCGGCGGAGGGTTAGAAATGGTCCAACGAAGTTCCAGACTTAACGTGGCCGATAATTCCGGCGCTAAAAGGGTGATGGTTATCGGTATGGTTCACGGGTCCAAGGATAAGACCGCAACTATCGGCGATATGGTGGTAGTCAGCGTTAAGGAGGCTATTCCTGGCGCCGCAGTGAAGAAGGGGGATGTCGTAAAGGCGGTTATCGTTAGGACAAAGAAGGCGATTCGCCGTTTGGACGGCAGCTATATCCGTTTCGACGACAACGCTGCAGTCTTGGTGGACGATGTGGGAGAACCACGCGGAACCCGCGTATTCGGGCCGATTGCGAGAGAACTTCGAGAGCTTAACTATATGAAGATCGTCTCGCTTGCACCAGAGGTTATATAGGAAAATATTATGAGAGAAAACCAATTACAGCCTATCAAAATCAAGAAAAACGATATCGTCAAGGTTATCGCAGGTAATTACAACGGTAAGAAGGGTAAGGTGCTTAAGGTGTTCCCTCGAGGCCACAGGATTATAGTCGAGGGAGTCAACTTTATAAAACGGCACACAAAGCCCACCACTGCTAACCAACAGGGCGGAATCCAAGAACGCGAGGCTCCGCTCGATGTGTCGAACGTTATGCTCGTATGCCCGAAATGTGGCTCTGCGACGCGCATCGGGACGTTCTTCACTGACGATGGAAGCAAGGTCCGTTTCTGCAAAAAATGCAAGGAAATGATCGACGCGTAGGAGATAGAAATGGCATCAAGATATAAAGATAAATACAAACAGGAAATAGTTCCTAACCTCATCGAGAAATTTGAATATCACAATGTCAACGAGGCCCCAAAGCTCGTGAAAATCGTTGTGAATATGGGGCTTGGAAGCTCTTCCAAGAACTCGAAGATTCTCGAGGGTTCGATGGGCGAAATTGCTCTGATTACTGGCCAGAAACCAAAGGTCTGCAAGGCCAAGAAGAGCATATCGAACTTCAGCCTTCGAAAGGGGATGGCCATAGGGGCGTGTTCCACCCTTCGCGGCGAGAAGATGTTCGATTTCCTCGACAGGCTTATAAACATTGCTATCCCGAGGATTCGCGATTTCAGAGGAATGAGTGGGGACTCATTCGATGGAAGGGGAAATTACACGCTCGGGATCGAAGAGCAGATCATATTCCCGGAGATCGATTACGATAAAATCGATAATGTCAAAGGGATGAATATAACGATTGTTACTACGGCAAAGACAGACGAGGAGGCTTTTGAATTGCTCAGTCAATTCGGCTTCCCGTTCAAAAGAAAATAAAACGAAAATAGAGGTGGTTATATGGCGAGAAAATGCCTTATCGCCAAGTCGAATAAGAAACCAAAATTTAGCTCCAGAGCGGTTAATCGGTGCCAGCGTTGTGGCCGATCGAGAGGTTATATGAGGGATTTTGGCCTATGCCGTATTTGCTTCAGGGAGCTTGCCCTCAATGGCGATATTCCTGGAGTAACTAAGGCGAGTTGGTAGTCAAGGGAGGATAAATACATTATGATGACCGATACCATTTCCGATATGTTGACTCGCGTCCGCAATGGAATAATTGCGGGTAAAAAGTCGGTGAATATGCCTTCGAGCAAGATGAGGCATAATATTGCGCGTATTCTCACCGAGGAGCATTACATTCGCGGCTATAAAATTATCCCTACCGAAGGGCCGAGGCCGGAGCTAAGGGTCTATCTTCGCTACAACGACGGCAAAACCGTCGTTAGGGGTATAAAAAGAGTCAGCAAGCCGGGTCGCCGGATATACGCAAATCTGTCTAAGCTTCCGCGTGTCCGTAACGGTCTCGGAATCGCAATACTCTCGACCTCGAAGGGCGTTCTCACTGACCGTCAGGCCCGAATGCTCGGAGTTGGCGGCGAGGTCCTGTGTTATATTTGGTAACAAGGGGTAAATAATGAGTAGGATTGGAAATAACCCGCTGGAAATACCCGGTGGTGTGAAGGTCGAAATCGACGGGAAACACATCGCTATCTCCGGCCAAAAAGGCAAGCTCGAAATGGATCTTTGCCGACAGATCGACATAACTCAGAGTGATGGAGCCGTCGTCCTCGAAAGGATAAACGAGAGCATCGTGTCGCGCCAGATGCACGGTCTTTCCAGGTCGCTCGTCAATAATATGTTGATCGGTGTTAGTATAGGGTTCGAGATAAATATGGAGATCATCGGGGTCGGCTATAAGGTCGAGCAAAAGGGGCGGGGGATACTTCTATCCCTCGGACATAGCCACCAGATCTTCTTTATGCCGCCGGATGGCGTGACTATCGAGGCGGAGACGCTCAAGCGAAAGACCGCAGCCGCGGGAACGCCGAACCAGCTGCTTACCGGAAAAATAAAGGTGAGCGGGATCGACAAACAGGTCGTCGGTCAGGTGTCGGCCAAAATCCGGGGTTTCAGAAAACCGGATGTCTATAAAAGTAAAGGAATCCGATACTTCGGTGAACGGGTTCAGGTTAAAGCCGGCAAGTCCGCCGTTTAAACAAGAGGCCAGAAATGAAGATGAGAGATAAAGCATTAAGGAAAAGGAAAAGGATAACGCATATCCGCAAGAGAATCTTCGGAACGCCGGAGAGACCACGGTTGGTAGTAAGCCGTAGCGGTAGGCATATCTATGCCCAAATTATCGACGATCAAAGCGAAATTACATTAGGGGCCACTTCGACACTCGATCCCGATGTAAAAAAGGGTGTTGCTGGCAAGACCAAGGTTGAAGCAGCGAAGATAGTTGGAATGAGGATGGCTGAAATTGCGAAGGGAAAAGGGATCGAGGCGGTTGTTTTCGATAGGCATGGATTTCTTTACCATGGTCGTGTCAAGGCTCTCGCGGACGGCGCCCGAAAGGGCGGTTTGGAATTTTAATCAAGGCAAAATAAGCTTTCAGGAGCGAATATGGCTAATTATGAACGGAAACCAGGACGAGGAAGACGCGGGCGCAAGCCGGTCGAGGATATTTACGAAGAAAGGGTTATCTCGATAAACCGCGTTTCCAAGGTCGTAAAGGGCGGAAAGAACCTGAGCTTCAGCGCTTTGGTTGCGGTAGGCGATAAGGCGGGCAGCATCGGTCTCGGATTCGGGAAGGCGAACGAGGTTGCAAGCGCGATTCATAAGGCCTCGGAAGTTGCCAGAAGAGAGATAGTCCAGATACCTCTCGTTGGAGGAAGAACGTTATCGCATGAAATCATCGGACGATACGGTGCGGCAAAGGTCTTGCTAAAACCGGCGTCGCCGGGAACGGGCGTTATCGCAGGCGGTGCGGTTCGAGCTATCCTCGAGGTCCTCGGTGTTCAGGATGTTTTGACAAAATCTCTGGGTTCAAAAAACCCGATTAACGTCGCGAAGGCTACTATGACTGGACTGCTCGAACAGGAAACTATCGAGATGGTCGCGCGACGTAGATCGCTCGAACCCGAGAAACTTAAAAGATAAGTAAGCGAGGCTCGGAATGGGAAAAATTAAGATTACACTCGTGAAAAGTCCGATTGGGTATAAAAAAGACCAAAAGCAAACGGTTCGCGGACTCGGTTTGAAACGGATGCATCAGACAGTTGTGCACGAAGCTAACGGTCCGATAATGGGAATGGTCAATAAGGTGATCCACCTCGTAAAGGTCGAGAAGGTCGAACCCGGAGGCGAGAAATGAGAATAGGCGATATAAAACCGGCTAAAGGTGCTAAGAAGAACCGAAAAAGAGTGGGCAGAGGAAATGCCTCTGGACACGGGAAAACATCCGGTCGCGGAGAAAATGGACAGCTTTCGCGTAGTGGTGCGAAACATAGAATATGGTTCGAAGGCGGTCAGATGCCGTTGATTAGAAGGGTGCCAAAGAAAGGTTTCCAACCTCCTCATAGGCTAATCTATCAGATCGTGAATGTTCGCGACTTGAATAGATTCGAAGACGGCCGGGATGTCGATTTCGAGGTTCTGCGGCAAGAGGGTCTGATATCTAATAAGAAACCCGTTAAGCTTCTCGGAGACGGTGAGCTTCACGTTTCATTGAAAATCACCGTCGATGCAGCCACCGGGTCGGCTGTCGAGAAGGTAGAAAAATTAGGCGGGAAGGTTCATTTGAGATGAGAAGAATTCTCGAATCGATATCGAACATTTTCAAGATACCCGACCTTCGAAAAAAGGTCTTCTTCACTGTAAGTATGTTGGTCCTATACCGTCTTGGAGGACATATCCCATTGCCGGGCATCAACTTGTCCGGGTTGTCCGCAGCATTCGGAAGCGCCGAGATGGGCGGGGTATTCGGGCTTTACGACATGTTTGTCGGTGGTGCTTTTCGTCGCGCAACGATATTTGCAACGGGCATCATGCCGTATATCACCGCGTCGATTATCATTCAGCTGCTTGGCGCGGTTATTCCATATTTTCAGAAGCTGCAAAAAGAAGGCGAAGAGGGCCGCCGGAAGATCACCCAATACACGCGTTACGGCACTATATTCATCGCCGCTGCGCAGTCTCTCGGTATGGTCGCCTTCATCCAAAATCTTTCCGCGAATTCCGAGGTGGCGGTCATAGTCCCGGCTTTCTCGGGTGTTATGTTCACCATTATCGGCGTTTTGAGCCTCACGACCGGCGCGGTGCTGATTATGTGGATGGGCGAGCTAATGACCGAAAAGGGGATCGGCAACGGAATGAGTATTCTCATTCTCGTCGGTATCGTATCGAGACTACCTGTATATATTCAGCAGGAGATAGTGCTTCTCTGGGAGGGCGGACGTTCTCCAATGGCAGAGATCGTTATGATCGTCGGTTTGCTGTTCTTCATAGCCGCCGCGATCATGCTTTCGCAAGGCTCCAGGCAGATTCCGGTTCAGTATGCGCGTAAGGTCGTTGGCCGCAAGGTGTATGGTGGAAGCTCGACGCATCTTCCGCTTCGTGTGAATGCGGCGGGCGTTATCCCTATAATCTTCGCAAGTTCGGTTATGTTTATCCCGACGTTGATCTTAGGATTCCTTCCTGTCGGCGGTTTCTCGAACACCATAAATGAAATATTTAGGGCCGGTTCGGTTTTCTATAATATTGTATATGCGGTTATTATCGTTTTCTTCGCGTATTTCTATACCGCAGTGATTTTCAACCCGATCGATGTTGCCGACAATATGAAAAAGTATGGCGGCTTTATCCCCGGAAAGAGACCGGGCAAACAGACATCGGAGTATATAGATAAGGTTCTCACGCGGATTACGTTGCCGGGATCGATCGGTTTGGCGCTTATCGCTATCATTCCGGTATGGTTCCTCTCTGGTATTACCGGCGGGTCGGGCATGGCTTATGCCCTCGGCGGCACAACGCTGCTTATCCTGGTCGGCGTCGTTATCGATACGCTCCAGCAGGTCGAAAGCCACCTACTCATGAGGCATTACGACGGATTCATGAAAAAGGGCAAGATTCGCGGGAGAAGGTAACGATCTTAGTGGGAACGCAAAAGATATATCGCATTTTGTTTCTCGGCCCTCCCGGTTCGGGAAAGGGCACATATTCGAGTTATCTGAGTGTTTATCTCGATGTGCCGCACATCTCGACTGGGGAAATGCTCCGGGAAGTTGTCGAATCCGGTAGCGAGCTTGGAAAAAAGATCGACGGGTTTCTCGACCGAGGCGAACTCGTCTCCGACGATATTATGATCGAGATTTTTAAAAGAAGAATATTGATGGACGACACGAAGAATGGCTTCGTGCTCGATGGTTTCCCACGGACGATTACACAGGCGAAGATGCTCGATGAGATGCACGAATCGATCGGCTGCTTCGATTATATCTTCAGCCTGTGGACGCCATACGATCAGATCATTAAAAGAGCGCTTAAAAGAGCACAGTGTGATGATTGCGGAAAGATATACAATCTTAAGAATAGCCCGCCGAAAATCGATGGAGTATGCGATATTTGCGGCGGAAAGATCGTCGATCGCGACGACGATAACGAGAAAATTCTTCATCATAGATTGAAAGTCTATGATGAAATTACCAAACCGTTGGTAGAATACTACTCGGACCGCGACAGCTTTTACACGATATACAGCGGTGGTCCGGCACAGGAAGGCAACGACGAGATAACAGGGATTATCGGGAAGACACCTAAGGGCGAATCTTGATCGAGCTTAAATCGCGGTCGGAGATAGGACTTATGAGGCGTGCCGGAATCGTTGTCGGAGAGACGATTTTCGCTCTTTGTAAAAATGTCGAGGTCGGTATTACGACCGCAGAATTGGATCGGTTGGCGGGCAAGGTTATCGAGAGCTACGGCGCTAAAAGCAGCTGTCTCGGTTATGGGAAAAGCCGCAGGCGTAAGGGTTTTCCGGGGATAATATGCATCTCCGTCAACGATGAGGTCGTTCACGGGATTCCGGGACAGAGAAAGATTGAGGATGGCGATATCGTTAGTTTCGATATCGTGGTGGAACTCGAAGGCTACTGCGCCGATGCGGCCGGAACCATCATCGTCGGAAAGGCGTCCACCGGGGCCGAGAGGCTTTTGGATGTCACTCACAAATGTCTTCATCACGGGATCGAGCAGGCTGTTTGCGGTAACCGAATCCGCGATATCGCGAGGGCGGTTCAGCTTACCGCCGAGTCGGCCGGTTATGGCGTGGTGAGGGAGCTTGTTGGACACGGAATCGGAAGGAAACCACACGAAGATCCACAGGTCCCGAACTTCGTGTCGAAAGGCCTTTCGCCGAAGATCGTTTCGGGGATGACTATCGCTATCGAACCGATGATAACGATGGGCAATTGGCAGGTGAAAGAGCTTGACGACGAATGGACGATAGTTACGGAAGATGGCGGCATGGCCGCACATTTTGAACATACAATCGCAGTTACCGACAATGGCCCGGAGATATTGACCCTCAGGGAAAACGGTAAGGAAGGTTTTGATCTTAGGTGAATTTTGAGTGATTTAGATGGGTAACGAAAATTTACAGATCGAAGGTGTTGTTTTGCAAGCCTTACCCAATACCACTTTTCTTGTGGAATTGGATAATGGGCATAAACTATTGGCACACTTATCCGGCAAGATGAGAAAATATTATATTCGTATCTTGCCCGGAGATAGAGTTACTGTGGAATTGTCGCCATACGATATCGAAAAAGGAAGAATCGTTTATCGATATAAATAGTCTCGGCGGAATTCTGCGGAAGGGATAAACATGAAGGTTAGAGCATCGGTTAAAAGGATATGCGACAAATGTCGTATCGTTCATCGTAAGGGCCGCGTTCGCGTTATTTGCAAGAACCCGCGGCATAAACAACGTCAGGGTTAGGAGTAACGAGATATGGCAAGAATCTCAGGGATCGACCTCCCGAAGAATAAGCGCATAGACGTTGCGCTTACATATATCTTTGGGATCGGAAGAACGGCAAGTAAGAAGATCATCGAAGTGACAAAAATCGACTCGGCAAAGAAAGTCCACGAGCTCACGGAAGCCGACATTTCGCGCCTTCGCCAGGAGATCGACGCGAATTACTCGGTCGAGGGTGCGCTCCGGGCACAACGCGCCGGCGATATAAAAAGGCTTATCGAAATCGGTTCGTATCGTGGGATGCGACATAAGGTGGGGCTGCCGGTTCACGGCCAGAGAACTCGAACCAATGCGAGAACGAGAAAAGGCCCGAAGAGAACGGTCGGTCTCGGCAAGAGATTAGCCGGGAAGAAGGGTTAATTACTATTATGAGGAGGATATAGGTGGCCAAAAAGAAAAAACGCCAGCCACGTAAGGTCAAGAAAGTCGTTGGTGAAAGCGGCGTGGTTCATGTTACGGCGAGTTTCAATAATACGTTAATCACATTTACCGACCCGAATGGCAATACATTGTCATGGAGTTCCGGTGGGTGTATCGGATTCACTGGAAGCAAAAAATCCACTCCTTATGCCGCCCAGCTTGCAGCAAAAGAAGCAGCCGAAAAGGTGATTGAGATGGGCATGCGCAATGTCGAGGCATGGACAAAAGGCCCCGGAAGTGGTAAGGAAGCAGCGGTGCGGGCAATTGGTGCTACAGGTTTGCGAGTTACTAGAGTCAAAGACATTTCGCCGGTTCCTTTTGGCGGTTGTCGCCCCAAAAAGCGCCGTCGCGTTTAGGAGGATAGCAAGATGGCAAGATACACAGGACCAAGTTGTAGATTATGCAGGAGAGAAGGCGTTAAGCTATTTCTCAAGGGAGAGCGTTGCTACTCGAACAAATGCGCTATCGATAAGCGCGGAACCAATCCCCCGGGAAGCTATAAGCAAGGTATGCGAATAAGACGCCCTTCAGATTATGCCATACGTCTTCGCGAGAAACAAAAAGTCCGCAGAATCTACGGAGTTCTCGAGAAACAATTCAGGCGCTATTTTTACCGCGCAACCAGGATGAGAGGCATGACAGGATCGAATCTCTTACAACTCCTCGAATTGCGCCTCGATAACGTAATTTACAGGCTCGGCTTTGCACCTTCGAGAAAATCGGCAAGGCAGTTGGTGCTCCACAGGCATTTTATGGTAGATAACGATATCGTCAATATTCCTTCGTTCGAGATCAAACCCGGCCAGGTAATCGTCGTTCGGGACGGAAGCAAGGACCTCGAGATAATCCACAATTCACTCCGGAATATCGGAGAAAATGTGCTTCCCTGGCTTCAACTCGAAAAACCGAAGCTGCAGGGAAAGGTGTTATCGATACCCACAAGGGAAGAGATCCCGGTGGAGACAAATGAACAGTTCATCGTCGAGTATTACTCGAGGTAAATAATCCATTAGAAGGACCTCAATATGAAGTGGAAAAGCATGCAAATGCCCAAGGAAGTCGTTCTCGACTCCTCGACTGCCACCGATACATTCGGCAGGTTTATCATTGAGCCACTAGAGAAGGGTTACGGAGTTACAATTGGCAATGCCCTTAGGAGGGTTATCCTTAACTCGATGCAGGGCGCGGCGATCACATCCGTTCGAATCGAGGGTATGCAACACGAATTTTCCGTTATTCCCGGTGCGCTGGAGGATATGACGGAGATCATTCTCAATTTCAAAGGCGTCCGGTTTAAGGTGCACAGCGATTACCCGAAACCGGTGATAATCGATGTCGAGAAGGAGGGTGATGTCACGGCCAGGGATATAACCGGCGATTCGGCTATCGAGGTCCTGAATAAAAACCATCATATCGCTACTCTGACGGAGAAAACACGGTTTATCGCTCATTTGGGAATGGGCGTTGGCAAGGGTTTTCGCACCGCCGAGGAAAACAAACGGGATGACCTTCCGGTTGGCACTATCACCATAGACAGCATTTTCACGCCGGTTCTCAAGGTCGAATACACCGTGGAACCAGCGCGTGTCGGTCAGAAAACGGATTATGACAGGCTATTATTCAACCTGACGACCGATGGAAGCCTCACGCCGGAGGAATCCCTCGCTATGAGCGCGAAGCTTCTCATCGATCACTTCGATCTCTTCCTTTCCCCCGATACAGATGTGGACAGGATCGAGGAGGATGAGGTCGACGAGGAGATGCTCAAGATCCGCGAACTTCTTAAGATGCCGGTCGATGAACTCGAACTCTCGGTTCGTTCCTCTAACTGCCTTCATGCAGCGAAGATACGCACCCTCGAGGATTTGGTTCAGAAGACGGAATCGGATATGTTGCAGTATAGAAATTTCGGCCGTAAATCCCTCGCCGAGATCAACGAAGTGCTCGCAAAATTCGGGCTTTCATTCGGCATGGATATCAGCAAATATATGGACAAAAAGGAAGATTAGCAATGAGACATAATGTTAAAGGCAGAAAACTTGGTCGTAATGCGTCTCATCGCCGTGCGATGATGCGGAATATGGTGACTAACCTTTTCAGAAATGGAAGTATCAAGACTACCGTGGCAAAGGCCAAGGAAACGAGGCCGTGTGCCGAAAAGCTGATTACAAGAGCCATTTCCGGCAATCTTGCCGATAAGCGAGCGCTTATAGAATTCCTGAACGACAGAACCGTCGCGCATCACCTTATAAACGATATCGCAAAAGATTTCGAGGGACGCAAGGGTGGTTATCTTCGGATAATCAAGCTCGGGCCGCGCCTGGGTGATGGCGCAGAAATGGCTATCCTCGAGCTCGTAGTCGAAGAGCATGAAAAAAAGAAGAAACGCTCTTCCAAAAAATCGAAGAATGCGGCGACAAAGGCTGATGTCAAAAAGGACAAAGCGGCAGAGAGCAGTAAAGAAAAGTCCGGCGACGACTCATCGGTAACCGGCAAACATGAGGAAAAAACACACAAAAGGGACGAACAGGCAAAGGAACACCTTTCAGCCGGATCGAAAGCCCAGGGAACGAGACGTTCCAGCAAGCCTGCTATGCCAAAACAGGCGGTTGTCAACAAGGGCACATCTCTACATAAGACACCACCGCCCTCCAGCCAGGAGAGTTGATATATGGCCGAAACCGGTCGAGCAAAAATGGGCGCGCTTTTTTCGATAGTGTTTCTCATGTTTATTTTGCTCGTCCTTATGGGCTATTCGCTTTACATCGCAAATGTTCGAAAGCCGCGTGAGATGAGGGCTGGCGGAAATGCTGCGATTAACACAAATCTCAAGTCATCTTCATCGGATATCACTCCGAATGACGAATATTATCCCCAAAAAAAATCACGTAAAACAACAGAGCCGGACGAATCTCTTTTGCCATTTATCGAGAGGGTGCGGGCATCGCTCGCAAGATATCTTACTAGCGGAATCGAGACTGGTAAATTCTCCTCGACATTCGAAAGCCTTGAAGAGGCCGCCATCGATGGGAGAATCGATAAAGAGCGGCTGACTAATTTCCCCGATGCGCTGAGGATTTCGCTCGTCGATGGCAATATCGATGAACGCGAGATGGACGCGATTCTCGATCTGTTAGAATCATCCGTTATAGAATAACACGAGCAATAGGACGGTTATTATGGAAAAGATTAAAGTGGCTGTGATCGGCACCGGGCGACTCGGAAGATTTCATACGAAAATAATTAAGGATCTACCAGATGTCGATTTAATCGGTATTTACGACATCGATGCCGCAAGATTGAAATCGGTTGCGGATGAGTTCAAGGTCGAGGCATTCGACGATCCGGACGATCTATTGAATTTGTGCGATGCCGCTATAGTCGCATCGACAACATCTACCCATAAAGACATAGTTTTACGTGCAATCGACGCCGGATGCCACGTCCTGGTCGAGAAACCGATAGCCGAATCGGCGACCGATGGGCGTGTTATGGTCGAGGCGGCGGACATCGCCGGAAAGGTCTTGATGGTGGGACACGTCGAACACTTTAACCCGGCATTCGGCGTGGCGCGTCCGTTTCTGAAGAGGCCGCAATTCATCGAATCGCACAGGCTGACGATATATCGAGGAAGGGGAGCCGACGTCTCCGTGGTTCACGATCTCTTGATCCACGATCTGGAGCTTATTCTTGCGCTCATAGACGAGGAGATCGTCGATATGAGGGCATCGGGGGGTAAAGTTTTGACAAATTCACTGGATATCGCGAATGTTCGGATCGAATTTTCGGGAGGATGCGTGGCAAACGTGACAGCGAGCCGCATTTCTCTGTCGAATGTCCGTAAAATGCGGTTCTTCTCAGATGGCGCTTATGTCAGTATCGATTTCGGCGGCAAGGTCGAGATAGCAAGCCTGATCGGGGATGGACCAAAGCCGCCGGACGAGGCCGAACGCTTCGATTTGCCAGGTGGCGAGACGATAGCGCGCTGGTTCATTCCAGTCCCGGACGGCAATGCGCTCCAAATCGAATTGGAAAATTTTATGGATTGCATTCGAACGGGCGAGGAGCCTTTGGTGTCGGGGCGAAGCGGTCTGAAGGCTCTCGAACTTGCCGATAGAATCGTCGAGGAGATTGGAATTGCGGGGTGAAAATATCCTCATAGTGGCCGGCGAGCCTTCCGGCGATCTGCTGGGCGGACCGCTCGTTAGGGAGATGCTGGCGCTTCGACCGAATATCGATTTTTGGGGATACGGCGGAGTCGAGATGCGAAGCGCCGGAGTCGATATTTTATGCGATGTCGGGGAGCTTGCGATGATGGGTTTCGTCGAGGTCGCGATGCATCTGCCGAAGATGATCGCAAGGCTTCGCTATTTGGAAAACGAGGCGGTGCGAAGAAGGGTGTCGGCGGCGATATTGATCGACTATCCGGGATTTAACATCCATCTTGCGAAACGCCTATCCCAAAAAGGGATACCGGTGATCTTTTACGTTTCACCGCAGATTTGGGCATGGAAAGCGAAGCGCATCGAGGCGATAAAGCGATCGGTATCGAGGATGATCGTAATTCTCCATTTCGAGGAGGAGATTTATCGAAAAGCCGGAATTCCGGTTACATTCGTCGGTCATCCGTTTATAGACAGCGTTAATCCGGGAATCTCGCCGGAAGAATTTCGACGCGAAAAGGGTATATCCGAGCCGATTCTCCTGCTCCTTCCAGGGAGCAGATCGCAGGAGGTGTCGAGACTTCTCGAACCGATGGTCGGCGCATATCGAACGCTCGCGAAGCGGATCGACGGTCTGACAGGCCTCGTGATCCGTTCTCCGAACCTGCCGGAAAAGGATTACAGAGCAGCCGAAGGGATCGATGGGATTTCGATTTTATCCGGCGGCGCTATCGATGCGATGTTCGCATCGACGGCGGCGATTTGCTGCTCCGGCAGCGCGACTTTGCAATGTGCATGCGCAAATCTTCCGCATATTATAACATACAAAACCGACCCGTTCTCCGCCGCGATCTTTCGATATGCAATAAAGACGAGGTTCGTCGGTCTGTCGAATATCGTTGCGGGATATTGCGTTGCGCCGGAAATCCTCCTCGGCGACGCCACACCTGAAAACCTTGCCGAGGCCGTCGCGCCGTATTTAGCGGATCGATCTGTGCGATGTGAGAAAATAGTGGAACTCGCAGCAGTCAAATCGAAGCTCGGCGCACCGGGAGTTGCATCGCGCGCGGCGTCCGCCGCTATAGACACAATCTATTCCGCATAAAATATATAAGGTTAAACGGAGACCGGCGTCAATCTCATGGTTCGTAGAGACGTAGCATGTGACCGAAGG